>CACYHM010000346.1 GCA_902774195.1 uncultured Eubacteriales bacterium | reverse complement strand
AGTTGTTACATCGAGAGCGCTGGTAGCCTCATCGCACAGCAGCAGTCTCGGTTCAAACATCATGGCAGCAGCTATGGCTATTCTCTGATTCATTCCACCCGACAATTCGAAAGGCCTGTTCTTGAGAACAGATTTACCGTGCTGCAGGCCGATTATTCTGAGCATATCATCTATTCTGTTCTCATCATAAGGCATATCATGTGCCGCCAGAGACTCTCTGAACTGGGCATCCAGCTTTCTTATCGGATTGAATGACGCCCCGGGATTCTGAGGAATAAGGCCGATGCCGGAGCCCATTAATTTTCTGCGATCCTTAGCCGGCAAAGAAGTGATATCGAAGTGATATCCGTGCCATCAAATACGATACTTCCGCCGGTGATCTTCAGGTCGCTCATACCGTGGATCGCCTTTATCAGCGTGGACTTTCCGCTGCCGCTTTCTCCGACGATGCAGACTATTTCACCCGGAAGCATGCTGAAACTGACACTTTTTACGATGTCTTCATCCCCATATGATGCGCTTATGTCGTTTATCTTAAGTAAATAATCACTCACAGCCGCACCTCTATTCTGCCTTGCGGTACTCCATGACCGCGTCACCGAGATAGTTGAATACAACTATGGTTATTACTGTCGCTGCCGCCGGGAACAGCACCGCCCAAGGAGCGATCTGTATGTATGCCCTGGCCTCGCTTATCATTGACCCCCATTCGGCCTGCGGCGCTACAACGCCAAGTCCGAGGAACGACAGCCCCGAAATGCCTATCATTGTGGTTCCGATCTGGGTCAGCGCATTTATGAGTACAGGTTCCAGTATATTAGGCATAATATGCGTCATCATTATCTGCAGCCCGCTTTTACCCTGAAGCCTTGCTGCAGTAATGTACGGTTCATTCTTGATCGACAGTGTATGGCTCCTTGCAAGGCGTGCAAAAGACGTCCACATGGTGATCCCCAACGCGATCATTGCACCACCGAGTCCGCCGCCGAGAATACCTGCGACCGCAATCGCTACCACCATCTGCGGGAACGCGAGCATGAGATCTGCTACACGCATGAGTATGTCATCAACAATGCCTCCGTAAAATCCGCAAAGCATGCCGATGATGATTCCGATCAGGAAAGAGACCGCCACAAGGAAGAAGGTCGACGCTATCGTTGTTCTTGCTCCAACCAGCACACGCGAAAGAACACAGCGCCCGAGATTGTCGGTGCCGAAAAGATATGCAGCTGATGGCGCCTGCCTGATCAGTGACGAGTTGGTGGCATACGGATCATTCGGTGCCAGCACGCCCGAGAACACTGCTATCAGGACAAGTATCCCTGCGAATACTGCAGCAATTATTACGCGTTTTCTGAGCTTGGCTTTTCTCTTTTTCACTTGGATTTCCCAGTATTACACACGCGGATCCAACACGTGATAAAGCACATCAGATATAAAGTTGATCACTACATAAATCGTGCCCATAATGAGCACGAAGCCCATTATAGTCGGGTAGTCTCTGGCGTTGATCGAATCCATTACCAGCTTGCCTATTCCCGGCCATCTGAAAATCGTTTCTATAACAACACTTCCTCCCATCAGAGTACCTATCTGAAGAGCTATTATCGTGAATATGTGCCCCGATGCATTATGAAACACATTATTTATCAGGATATCCCTTTCTCTGACACCTCTCGTACGTAGGCCAGTCACATATTCCTGATCCAATTGCTCCATCACTTCCGTCCTTATCTGACGGGTAAATCTCCCTGCCATCGGGATAGCCAGAGACAGTGCCGGCAGACAGAGCCCCTGTATGCTGCCGTTTGCTACTACAGGGAAGAGGTTCAGCACAATACAAAGGAAATACATCAGCAGGACTGATATGAGGAAGTTAGGCAGCGCGTTGCCTATGAACGACAATATCCTGACTACATGATCGAGAATACTGTTTTTCTTTACAGCGGACGCTATTCCAAGCGGAATGGAGACTATAAGAGCCAATATCAGGCTGGAAAGAGCGAGAACAGTTGTGTTTTTAAGTCCTGCAACAAGTTTAGGCGCGACCGGCATGTCATCCTTAAATGATATTCCCCAGTCGCCATGCAGAATTCCTCCCAGCCATTCGCCATAGCGCACCATAAACGGGCGGAGCAGTCCCATTCTTTCCTGCTCTGCCTGCAGCACTTCCTTGGTAACGGCAACGCCCTGCGAAGAAAGTCTCTTCTCCGCAGGGTCTCCAGGTGCCAGATACATGAGTAGAAATGTCAGGAAGCTGAGAACGATCAGTATGATGATCAGTTCTGCTATTCTCTTCGCTATCTGTTTCTTCATGCTCACTTATGCAAGCCTGCCTCGTGTCTTAAGTTTTTATTTTACTGTATTAGCGTCTACTCCGTAGAAGTCGAACGGGATCTTCTCAGCGAATCCGCTGACTCCCGGCTTCATTACGGTTGTGTGGTTGAACAGCCCGACATATCCGAACGCGTTGTCATCAATAGCGATCTGTACGATCTTGTTGGCGAGGTCCGCTCTCTTGTCAGGGTCGACCTCAGTCTTGAGCTGCTGTATCATTGCTTCGCACTCAGCACTCTCGAAACCGCCGACATTGTA
>CACYHM010000345.1 GCA_902774195.1 uncultured Eubacteriales bacterium | reverse complement strand
ATGATCGCTCGCTTCAAACCCTCCCCTCCTGAAAGCCCGCCCACCTGTGTGCGAGCGATCCAGCGGTTTTCGACAGCGAACCCGAACAAAAAAGAACATAAAAGAACAGGACGGAGCCATTTCGGAGATGACTTGCGTTGATTGCAAAAGTAAGTTCCGCCACCGTCAATAGCTTGAAATTGCAGGGTTTAGTTCCGATGGCTTAAGCTTAACCCTTGCACATAAACTCAATAACAATTCAATAATCTGCCAAAATGATGTAGTATATGCTTACACCTCAAATCTTGAAAGTGTTGAAAACACGCCAATCTGACGAGTGTCATATAGTCGTGCGGGACTAAATTCCACTCGCCTCAGAAAAGGGTTCGTGGCAATCCTTCCGCACTGTTTTCAAATTTTACTTCTTGATGAGAGACGGTTTAAGCAGGACTTCATCATGCGGTACATGGTGGAGTCCAAGCTTTTCCATAAAGCTTTTGTCCAGCAGGATCGGAGCAAGTTCATAAGGCGTAGCGCCATTGATGCTGTCTCTGGCAAAGCTGTTGATGTGGTTGCATATGGCAAGCACATGCTCATTGGTCAACTTGTCAAAGCTTCTCCCCTTAGGGACTATGTAACGTATGAATTCGTGGTTCTTCTCGATCGAGCCCTTTTGCCAGGACTGGTTAGGATCGCAGTAGTACACGCTCGTACGTATGACTCCTTCATCATCCATCTCTATGAGATGAGGATTCTGGAACTCTGTCCCGTTATCCGTGAGGATCACCCGGAACAGTTTGCGAAACAGCTTGCTGCCGAGCCTGGTCTCGAGCATGTCGAATGCCGCCTTGACGTTGACCTGGCGCTTCTCCTCGAGGAGATATATGAGCATCACATGGCAGCTGCAGAAATATATCGTCAGGAGCACTTTGCCGCCGATCTTGCCCTCGACCGTGTCCATCATGACCGGCTGGATCTCGGGATGCTCTCCAATGTACCTGAGATAATCCTCATAAGTGCGATTCTCTCTGTACTTCGGGATCGGCTTGTCTTCCTCGCGCTTCTTACGCTTCTTGTATCTGACCTTGCGTGGAAGATCGATGTTCTTGACCGAAAGAGCATTACGCTCGATGTAGTTGTACAGCGTACGCCTGCTGCAAGTCAGCTCATGCGCATGCTTCGCATATATATGCGCGATAGACTGCCCCTGCATGATGAGCGGTGAAACGATCATGTCGATGTTTTCAAGCTCATCAGGGGTCTGGCTGATCCCGCGCCGGCTTTCAACGAGCTGCTCGCGGTATGAATCGTCTGCATACTTCGCTCTGTAGAACAGTTTGTCATACGAGCAATGCCTGACCGTATTGCAGCCGTTGCAGACATACGGCGGTTTTCTCAGCTTCGGACATGTACCGGGAACATACTGATCACAGTACATGGTGCAGTTGGAGACCTTGCATCTGGAGCAATAACCTTCGTCTGGGCAATACTGGTCCATTGGACAAAGCTGAGTGCGGGTGCATGTATCTTCGAGTGCACAGTGACCGCCATATCCGCCGGATTCGATCATTGGCTTTTCATATCTGCGCTTCCTGATCTCTTTGGAGATCGTTGTCGGATCCTTCTTGAGGTAGCGGGACATGTCCTTAAAGGTCAGTCCGCGCTCAAGTGCATTCTGGATGTAGATCCGGTCATCCAGAGTCAGGTGAGTTCCTGTATGTTCTGTTACTTTGATCATGGCTTTCCTTTCCCGTGCGGAAGGGTCGACCTTGTTAGCAGATTATACTGGAACTTTGTGCAGAACTAATTTCTGGTTTTTGCGCCTGAGCGGAATTTTTTTATTCATTCAAGTCGGAGATGACTTGCATGGTATAATATGAACAGGTGTTCGGAGGCATATCATGCAGCGCATCAGAGGCTACAAATACAGAGCATATCCAAACAGATCACAGCAGGAGTTCTTCGCAAAGAACTTCGGCTGCTGCCGCTTCGTGTATAACCACTATCTGGAAAAGAAGCAGCAGATGTGGAAGGAATGGCATGATACCCTCAGCTATAACGAGCTGTGTCATGATCTCACGCATGTTCTCAAGAAAGAAAAGGAATGGCTGAAAGAAGCAGACAGCGCAGCCCTGCAGCAGAGCCTGAGACATCTGGACAATGCATACGATAACTTCTTCAAAAAACGCGGAGGATATCCGAAGTTCAAGAGCAAAAGATCAGCTCAGAAGTACCGCACTCCAAACAATAAGGGCAGCATACGCCTCGACGGGGATGCAGTGATC
>CACYHM010000344.1 GCA_902774195.1 uncultured Eubacteriales bacterium | reverse complement strand
CCATGCAGAAGATAAGGGCAAAGGGACTTTCCAATGTAAGCTTCGTGCCGCTGCACGCCGGGGATCTCTCGGAGTGGTTCGATGACGGAGAAGTCTCCGGGATATACCTGAACTTCAGCGATCCTCTTCCGAAGAATTACTGGTACAAGAGAAGGCTCACCTACAGGGACAGGCTGAGATCTTACTTCAGGGTGCTCTGTGAAGACGGCATGGTCATATTCAAGACAGACAACACGGATCTCTTCGAATGGTCCGTGCTCGAGGCAGCGGCGGCAGATCTGAAAGTCATGGAACTCACCAGAGACCTGCACGCCGATCCGGAGCTTGAAAAAGACAATATAGAGACCGAATACGAGGCCAAGTACAGCGCTCTCGGAGAGAAGATAAAGAGAATGAAGATCGTAAGGAGAGAAGGACAGCGCGGATGATATACAACGCAGATATAGAGATAGCGGAAGGACTGGAAAGACCGAGATACGACATTGTCGATTCGCACCTTCACTTTCTGGACTTTACCCAGGATTCCGACGGATTCCCGGCTCTGACGAGAGCGATGGACAGGGCAGGGGTGTCTGAGTCGGTCATATTCGGCATGCCTCTTGTGAAGAAGTGGGACTATTACATGAAGGAAAAGCCGCTGTATTACATGAGCGATGACAGCCGCTGCTATTACTACTCCGCCACAGACCACATCCTTGCTCACGAACTGAAGGAGCAGAGCGAAGAGGTCCGCAGGCGCTTCCACCCGTTCTGCTGCGGAGTGGACTGCACCGACAAATACGCGGCCGATCAGATAGAAAGGCTGCTTGAAATGTATCCGAAGTTCTGGTGCGGCATCGGCGAGCTCATGTGCAGGCACGACGACCTGACCGCGCTCACTTACGGAGAAGGCATGCATATGGACAGTCCTGTTTTCTACAGGATTTTCGATCTTGCCGCCGACTATGATCTGCCTGTGCTTGTGCACCACAACATCTCTCCCCAGAATGCGGAGAGGCCTCTGTACAGGGAAGAACTCGAACGCGCGCTTGACCACAACCGAAAGACAAAGATCATATGGGCGCATGTTGGAGTCTCGCGCAGGATCGAAATGGAGGAGCTGCTCATAATCGCAGGCGAGCTCCTGAACGCACATCCGAACCTTTATGTGGACATTTCATGGCTGGTCTTTGAGAACTATATAAGGGGCGATCTTCTGAGCAAGCTGATAAACGGAGGCGAAAAGCCGGTCCTGTATGCCGAGATGTGGGCGGCTCTCATCGAGAGGTATTCCGACCGCTTCATGATAGGAACAGACATCGTGGGACACTGGGCGAATTATCCGGAAGAAATAAGCAAATACTATCTCGTGCTCGACACGATGAAGCCCAAAAAAAAAAAAAAGATCTGCAGAGACAACATACTGTCACTGATAAAGAAATGGAGCTGAACCAATGAACAATATGGATCCGGCTGTATTATGCGAGATAGTCATGCTGATCATCTTCGGATGTTCCTGGCCGGCAAATATCTATAAATCTATAACGAGCAGGACCTCGATGGGAAAGAGTCTTGTGTTTGAAATACTGGTGGTGATCGGATATCTTTTCGGTCTCACATCCAAGCTGATAATCTTCGGAAGGACGGGCGAACTTCAGCTTTCGTTCTGGGTATATATCTTGGATATCTCGATGGTCCTGACAGACATGGCTCTGTATTTCAGGAACCGCAGGATAGACAGAGAAATGGGACGTATCTGAAAAAGCAGAAAGAAAGGCGCATGACATGAAAAGTATGGCTGCATACAACGGAAGAGAGATACCGAAAGAGGACAAGGTCTTCGCTGCGAGCGGAGCTGCTCTTGAAGCTGTCGAAAAATACGGAGCGGAAAAGGTCATCAATGCGACTGTGGGGGCTCTTTACGACGATGACGGCGAGCTCATAGTGCTGAAGTCCGTTGAGAGTATCATGAAGAGCCTGCCGGCAAAGAGTTACGCGGCATATGCTCCTATCGCGGGCACACCGGCCTTCAAAAGGGCGATAGCAAAGGCTGCGTTCGGAGACTATGAGCCGAAGAGCTATGTGGCTGCGGTCGGCACTCCTGGAGGCACGGGCGCGATAAGGAACGTCATCGCGAATTACTCCCAGCCGGGCGACAAAATACTCACGCACAGCTGGCACTGGGCTCCGTATAAAAGCATCGCAGGCGAGCTGTACCGCGGTATCGAGCGCTTCGATATGTTCGACGGGGAAGGCCGCTTCAATATAGAGGATTTCGGCTACAGGGT
>CACYHM010000343.1 GCA_902774195.1 uncultured Eubacteriales bacterium | reverse complement strand
CTCGCCCAGATATTTCACGAACGCGTTTCCGTATGTCCCGCACAGAGCTTCTCTCATGGCGTTGATCGCATACGGGAACGGGAAGAATTTATATATCTTGCCGAATACCGGCGGCAGTATCTCGATAGGATACGAGCCGCTCGAACCGGCTATCTGCACGACCATGACCACGACGACCATGGCTTTGCCGATATCTCCGAAGGACAGTGTCAGAGCATATATCAGCATCACGAAGACGAGGCTTGCCACCGCCGCCGACAGCCACATCAGCCACGGATGCACCGGTTCGCAGTGCAGAAGGAATATGTCGCCCGCCACGATGACAGCCGCCTGTGCCTGTCCGATGAGGAAGAACAGCAGGAAGCGCCCGAAGAACGCCTCCGCCTCGGTAGCATTTGGATACTTTTTCCTGTCTATATGCGTTTTCAGTATGGATACGAGTATTACTCCGCCGACCCATACGGCAAGTATCGAGTAGAACGGTGCCATCGCGGCTCCGTACGAAGCTACCGAGTAGACCTCCTCGACCTCGACATCCACGAGTGAAGAGAAGAACTTTGCATACTGCTCCGGATCGCCTCCCAGAAGCGTGATGAGGACATCCAGCTTTTCATCGTCTGTCGCAGCTTCGACTTTCCCGATCAGCTTATCGATATCGTCCGCAGAGGCTCTGAACAGCTTCTGCATCTGCAGCAGCGAAGTATCGAGTGCAGCCACAGTGCCTTCGGCGTTGCTGACGACAGGATCTATGCTGCCAAGCAGCGAGTTTATGTTCTCAGTGAGCGGAACGAGCTGGTCGAGGGCCGCATCCATGGACTTTATCATGGAGTCCAGAGCCTCCGACAGCGCGGTATCATTCAGTGTCTTTATCGTTTCGAGCTCCCCTATGGCTTTGTCAGCATCAGGTATGGACTGTATCAGGCTGTCGCTTTCGGAGATCATGGTATCCAGTGCGCTCCTGACGGTCTCGGCCGCTGCCGAATCCGTCTGGTCCGGGAACAGGGCTCTCATATCCTCGAGATCCTCCTTGAGCTGGTCGGCTCTTTTCTTCGCATCTTCTTCGAGCTGCTTCTTCTCAGGTCCCGTCGCCGTCTCCAGCTGCTTAAGGATCTCTTCCAGCGTATTTATCTCGTTCGTCAGCTGCTTCTGCTTCGCTTCGAGCGCGGTCCTGAGCGCCTCAAGGCTCTTCTTTGCCTGCGCGAGGTCTGCCTGTGCACTGGCGGCCGAGGCCTTTGCCGAAGATCTTGTCGAGGCGAGTTTCTCTCCGGCATCGCTCAGTCCCGCTCTGACAGCGGCGCTGCTTTCGGTAAAAGATGTGATCGCCGAGTCATATGATCTGAGAGTGTCCCTCAGCCTCCTTAGCTGATCCAGAACGCTTTCGACCGTGTCTCCTTTCTTAAGCGTGTCCGCCGCCTCGTTGGTCTCGTCGAATATGAGGCCGAACACGGTCTCGAGATACTTTGTCTTGATGGATTCCTGCACGTTGCCTGCAGCGGTCTCGCAGATCTTGGAGGCGACTGCGTTCTTCTTGGTATTTTCGTAGAAGCTTATAGGGGCATTCTGATCGAGCAGTGCCTGCTCGAAGTTGTACATGTTGTATGTGAAGTTTTTTTCGAATACTATGGCAGCATAATACCTGCCGGACTCTACTCCGTCTATGGCCTCCTCTGCACTGTCCGGGAACTGCCAGCCTATCTTGTCGCTCTGCCTCAGGTCGTCGAAGACCTCTTCGGCCATGTTCACATGGGTCCCATCCTCCAGGTCGATGCCCGGATCCCTGGATGCTACTGCGATAGGGATGCTTCCCGTGTTGGCGTACGGGTTCCCGTTGGCATATATGTTGACCCAGGCGTAAAGAGCCGGGAGGAAAGAAATGGCCACGATAATAGCCAGCGCAAAAAAGCGCCGGCCTACCGATCTTATGTCATCCCTGAATATGCTCAGGACTGTCCTCACGATTCCTCCCGAAATACAAACGGCTTCACCATTACAGCAAAGCCGTAAATTACTGGACTTATTCTATCATAAATGAATGTTAAGAATCCTGTTTTTTGGTTCAGATACGGTGCTTCTTTTTGGAAGATTTTATACGGTTCATCGCCCTTGAGAGTTCCGCGCTGGCGAGTGCGATGTCCCTGTTGGTATTCGCTCTCTTGAGCTCTTCTCTGGCTCTCTCCTCGGCCCTCTGGGCTCTGGCTTCGTCTATCTCGTCAGGTCTTTCTGCCGTATCGATGAGTATCATTGCCTCGCCGTTCTCGACCTTAAGCAGGCCGTCCGAA
>CACYHM010000342.1 GCA_902774195.1 uncultured Eubacteriales bacterium | reverse complement strand
ATCTTTGTGTTTACAATGCACAATAGAGTATAATTAATCTGTATATTTATGCGGTTACACGGGGGGTATTATGCATAACAATAAAACCGTTGAGCATGGGATCGAAGAAAACAAGCTCATACTCATAATCGAAGATGAACCGGTAAATCTGGAGATACTCAAAAGGGTCCTGCAGGACAGCTATGATCTGATCACAGTCGGAACAGGGACTGAAGCTCTTGAGATGATCCGGGAATACAGCGACAGGCTGAGCCTTGTACTGCTCGACCTCAATCTGCCGGACATGAAGGGCATGGACATCCTGCGCAGCATACAGGAGATGGACCTCCAGTTCAGGCTGCCGGTCATAGTTATGACCGCTGACAGAGAGGCCGAAGTCGAGAGCCTTGACCTCGGTGCTTCGGACTTTATTCCGAAGCCATATCCGAGGCCGGAGGTCATAAAGGCCAGAGTCAGGCGCACCATCGAGCTCTCTGAAGACCGCATAATAATCGGGCAGACAGAGCACGACAACCTCACAGGTCTCTACAGCCGGGAGTTCTTCTTCAGATATGCGGACCAGTTCGACATCCGCCATTCGGATCTCGAGATGGATGCCATAGCGCTGAGCATCAACCACTTCCATATGATCAACGAGAGATACGGAAGGCTGTACGCCGATGAGGTGCTCAAACGCATAGCTGAGAATATCAAAGGGGTGCTGGATGAAAGAGAAGGCATCGCATGCAGAAAAGAGGCGGACAACTTCCTTATCTACTGCGTCCACAGAAGCGACTATACAGACCTGCTCGACTCCATATCCGCCGGCGCAGCCGGAGAGGACAAAGATGAGACCGTGGTAAGGCTCAGGATGGGCGTATACCCGAAAGCGGACAAGTCGATAGAGATCGAGAGGCGCTTCGACAGGGCCAAGCTCGCCGCGGATACCGTGCGCAGCACATTCACAAAGGCTGTCGCGATATATGACAGCGAGCTGCACGAATCCGCGATGTTCTCGGAGCAGCTGCTCGTGGACTTCCCGCGCGCAATCGAAGAGAAACAGTTCAAGGTATACTACCAGCCGAAATTCGACATCAGGGGCGAGCTGCCGGTGCTCCACAGCGCCGAGGCTCTGGTACGCTGGGAGCATCCGGAATTCGGTCTTCTCGGCCCGGGGTACTTCATCGGGCTCTTTGAGAACAACGGCCTGATCAAGCAGATGGACCAGTACGTGCGTACAGAGGCTGCAAAACAGATAAAGGACTGGTACATAAGGTACGGCGTCAAGCTGCCTGTCAGCGTGAACGTATCCAGGGTGGACCTGTTCGATCCGGATATAGTCGATTCTGTCAGCGAACTGGCGGATGAATACGGACTCAGCGGCAGGGATCTGATGATCGAGGTGACAGAATCCGCGTACAGCCAGGACTCGGATCATATAGTAAAGACTGTGGAGAACTTCAGGAAGAGGGGATTCTTCATCGAGATGGACGATTTCGGTACAGGCTATTCATCGCTGAATATGCTCTCGGATCTTCCTATAGATGCTCTCAAGCTCGACATGCAGTTCGTCAGGACGGCTTTCAAAAACGGCAAGAACACCCGCATGCTCGAGATTGTGATAGAGATCGCCGCATCGCTCGGCGTGCCTGTCATCGCAGAGGGCGTCGAGACGGCGGAGCAGCTGTTCACGCTTAAAGCCATGGGCTGCGATATAGTTCAGGGATTCTATTTCTCGGAGCCGGTCCCGGCGCCGAGATTTGAGGAATTCATTATCGAGGCAAAGGACCGCAGGAGCGATGCTCCTATGACTCCGGAGAGAAGGATGAGCCGCAAGCTTATCCGCGACAGGATGACATACGAGGCGCTGCACGACCCGGCTACAGGGCTGTACAACAGCAGCGGCTTCGATATCCTGCTGTATGACGCGGACAGAAAGCACAGCACTCTCGTCCTCGTGGATATATATAACTACGAGGATATATCTAGAAACGAGGGGCAGGCGAGCGCGGACAGGACAGTGCGAGCTGTCGCGGAGGTGCTCAAGCATAACTTCAGGGCTTCGGACCTGGTATGCCGCCTCGGAGTGCACAGAT
Organism: uncultured Eubacteriales bacterium; assembly: GCA_902774195.1. The sequence goes on along the minus strand of CACYHM010000342.1, from coordinate 237 downwards.
TCGCCGTCATACTCACAAGGGCGAACATCAATGATAAGGACGTCATCAGCGAAAAGGTGAAGAGCATCAAGGCCGCTTATGATGAACTTCGGGAAGGATCGCCAGATGCAGTCCTCAGATTCGGGATCGCGTTCGGCAATAAGGATGAGCTAGACAGAGACATGATGGAAGAGGCCGAAAAGGCCCTGGAAGGAGAGAGCCTGTGTTGACTATAGAAAAACTGTCTGCGTACGGCGC
>CACYHM010000341.1 GCA_902774195.1 uncultured Eubacteriales bacterium | reverse complement strand
GCAAGCTGTGCGTGAGGAAGTCCTGATGCCGAGAATATAGGCAGTTTCTGTCCTCTTACCAGTGTGTTCAGTCCGTCGATCGCTGAGATCCCGGTCTGAATGAATTCCGCAGGATATACTCTTGCCGCAGGATTCATCGGCAGTCCGTTGATGTCGCGTCTCTCATCCGGCAGTATTTCCGGAAGTCCGTCGATCGGCCGTCCGATACCATCAAAGACTCGGCCGAGCATATCTTCTGACACGCCGAGCTCCATGCTCCTTCCCAGGAATCTCACCTTACTGGAGTCAAGGTTGATGCCGGCAGAATTCTCGAACAGCTGGACCATAGCATTCGAGCCGTCGACTTCCAGTACCTTGCATCTTCTTTTCTCGCCGTTTGACAGCTCTATCTCTCCGAGCTCGTTATATGTGACGCCTTCAACTCCGCGCACCATCATCAGAGGCCCTGCGACCTCCTGTATTGTTCTGTATTCCTTAGGCATTACAGATCCTCCTTCTCAAACGCGGCTTCTATCTCGCGGTCAAGCTCTTCATTGATCTCATTGTATCTCTGCTCGACCTGATCTTCCGGCGTATACTTGAAACGTCCGATCGCCTCTCTCGCCGGCATGCTGATGAGCTTGTTCATATCAGCTCCGTCATCAAGCGCCTTTACAGATTTCCTGTAGAAGCTCAAGACGAGCTTCATCATCGTATACTGTTTTCCTAGTGATGAGTATGTATCGACTTCGTCGAATGAGTTCTGGTTCAGGAAGTCCTCTCTGATCGATCTCGCCGCTTCCATCTTCAGTCTATCTGACGGTGACAGCGCATCTATACCTACCATCTGTACGATCTCATTGAGTTCTGACTCTTCCTGGAGCAGAGTCATCATTCCCTGTCTTCCTTCACTCCAGTCCGGCTCGACCTTCTCATTGAACCATTTCCCCATATCGTCCAGATACAGCGAATAGCTCGTCAGCCAGTTGATAGCAGGGAAGTGTCTCTGGTACGCAAGATTCGAATCAAGACCCCAGAAGACTTTGACGATTCGGAGCGTCGCCTGTGATACCGGCTCGGATATGTCGCCTCCCTGCGGGGAAACAGCACCGATGACTGACAGCGCACCTTCTCTTCCCTCTTTTCCGAGCGAGATCACATGACCTGCTCTCTCGTAGAACTGAGCCAGCCTGCTCCCGAGATACGCCGGATAACCTTCTTCACCAGGCATCTCCTCCAGACGTCCTGACATCTCACGAAGGGCCTCAGCCCATCTTGATGTCGAGTCCGCCATGAGCGCGACTGAATAGCCCATGTCGCGGAAGTACTCCGCGATCGTTATACCTGTATATATTGAAGCTTCACGCGCCGCCACCGGCATATCCGATGTGTTCGCGATCAGCACAGTTCTCTGCATAAGAGATTTGCCCGTCTTAGGGTCAACTAGCTCAGGGAATTCGTTCAGTACATCCGTCATCTCGTTCCCGCGCTCGCCGCATCCGATGTAGATGACTATATCTGCGGCAGCCCACTTCGCAAGCTGATGCTGGATAACTGTCTTACCTGACCCGAAAGGCCCCGGTACTGCGGCAGTTCCGCCCTTTGCGATCGGGAAGAACATATCTATTACACGCTGTCCTGTAACGAGCGGCTCGTCCGGCTGCAGCTTCTGCTTATATGGACGGTTACGCCTTACAGGCCATGTCTGCATGAGTTTGACCTTCTTGTCGCCGTTTTCCGTCTCGATAGTCGCGACAGCTTCATCTACCGTGAACTTGCCTGCGTCTATATCTTTCACACGGCCCTTTATACCGAAAGGCACCATGATGCGCTCTTCAACAACCTCAGTTTCCTGAACGGTACCGATGATGTCTCCTGCTTCGACCTCGTCGCCTTCCGCTACACAAGGCTTGAATTCCCAGGCTTTGTCCCTGTTAAGAGAATATACCTGTATGCCTCTCTTCAAGCTGTTTCCGGAGACTTTCATGATCTCTTCGAGCGGTCTCTGGATACCGTCGTAGATGCTTCCGATGAGTCCCGGCCCCAGCTCTACTGACATAGGAACGCCGGTCGAAACCACCGGTGCGCCCGGTCCGAGCCCTGACGTCTCTTCGTATACCTGTATGGACGCCTGATCCCCGTGCATCTCGATGATCTCACCTGTCAGCTTCTCATCGCTCACGCGCACCACGTCGTACATATTCGCGTCGCGCATTCCTGTCGCTATGACAAGCGGTCCCGCGACCTTCTTTATCGTACCTGTACTGCTCATTATAGGTTATACCTCCTCATTTCCGAACAGAATATCACTGCCGACAGCCTTCTCCACGGATTTGG
>CACYHM010000340.1 GCA_902774195.1 uncultured Eubacteriales bacterium | reverse complement strand
GGACGATACCAGGGCCGACTTCGTCAGGACATATCACAACGAGTTCAGCGGCCTTTTCATTGAAAAGTACGCTCCGTTGTTCGACATGCCGTCCGAGGAGTTCGTATTTGCGATCAAGCAGGTCTCAAGAGGCCACAGAAAGACAGATCTTTACGACGAAAAGGAATACCCTGCCGCTTACAGGATGCCTGACGGCACCACGGTATGTCTGCCTTACCTTGCCGCCCTTATCCGCCTTACGGACGAGATAGATGTCGCGGCTTCAAGGAACCCTCTCATACTTTACGACATAGACCTCCTGACCAATGAGGTGTCTATACAGGAAAACAGGAAACTGATGGCTGTTGAGCATCTTGAGATGACCAAGTCATCGTTCATCCTCCATACACACGAAAAGGATCCTGAGATACTCGATGCTCTTGACAGGGCCATCGTCAAGATGCAGGAGACGCTCGACCTGTGCCGCGACGTCACAGAAAAAAGGACTCCTTTCCGGATAACTCAGAAAAAGGTAGTGCTGATACGCCATTAATGAAATCATGAAGGCTGATTATCTGCTTGAAAACAGACTGCGTAAACTCGATCCCGGCCTTCATAAAAGGTTCAGGGATACGGCTTTTGTGAGCATTCATATGCTGTCTAACTACAGAAGGCTCTTCCCTGAATACACGGACCACTCAGAGCTGCACAGCCTTACGGTCATCGATTCTTGCAACCGCCTCATCGGCACCGGACAGATCGACAAGCTCAACAGGAACGAAATATTCATCCTCCTGATGGCATGCTACCTTCACGACTCCGGGATGGGTATAAACGAGAATGATTACGCGCAGTTCAAGGATATCCTCGGCGAAGAGCAGTACTTCAAAGATCATCCGGACGATACCAGGGCCGACTTCGTCAGGACATATCACAACGAGTTCAGCGCCCTCTTCATTGAAAAGTACGCTCCTATGTTCGACATGCCGTCCGAGGAGTACGTTTTCGCGATAAAGCAGGTCGTAAGAGGCCACAGAAAGACAGACCTCTACGACGAAAAAGAGTATCCTTCCGATTACCGGATGCCTGACGGCACTACGGTATGCCTTCCATATCTTGCCGCGCTGATACGTCTCGCCGATGAGATCGATGTAGCGGCATCCAGAAACCCTCTTATACTGTTCGACATAGATCTTCTGACCGATGAGGTCGAGATCTGGGAGAACCGCAAAGTCATGGCCGTCGAGTCGCTTGAGACGACCGATGACGCCTTCATCCTCCATACCGGGGAAAAGGACCCCGAGATAGTGGAAGCTCTCGAAAAGACGGTCGACAAGATGCAGAAGACACTCGATCTGTGCCGCGATGTGGTCGAAAAAAGAACGGCCTTTTCCATATCCCAGAAAAAGGTCGTCCTTGTTCGTCATTGATGCCGGGATCTGCTGTCAGATACCGAGCTTTTCCTGCAGCTGCTTCTTGTAGCCATATCCTCCGTAGACTATCAGACCCTGGTCGAGAAGATCTGTGATGATCTCCTGGGCAAGGATGTCTACGTTGTACGAATGTGTATAGTTCTCAGTCCTTTCGGCAATGAAAAGTTCTATATCGCCGAGGTCTTCCACTTTGAATCTGTACAGGTTGTTCCCCTTGTATCCGACCGAGCCTTCTCCGTTAGGAGGATAGTCATACTGCCTGGTGAGGACCTGTCCGAGCTCGCCGCGTAATTCTTTCCAGCTTTTTTCCATATCTATTCCTCCCCGCTCTTTTCATCAGCACTGTCTTTTTTCGTATCTCTGTAGCGGAGTATCTCTTCTCCGTCCTTGATTATCATGTCCATCTTGTCGACATCCAGATCGTAGATGCTCTTGAGAGGATCGCCGTCCAGCACGATCATGTCAACGGTCTTGCCTCTTGTGATAGAGCCTGTGATATGGTAGCAGCCGAGAGCTCTCGCTCCGTTTGCGGTACCAGCGATGATCGCGTCCATCTCGCTCATGCCGCAGCAGTCCACGAATCTGTGGATCTCGCCGATCGCTGTGGTGCCGTACGGGGTGGAATCGCTGTTGAAGCTGTCGGATCCGACCGTGATTATGACTCCCATCTTGTACGCCTTGTTGACGTTGTCATACAGCCTTGCGAGCTCCTTTTCCACCAGAGTCGCTCCCTCGTACTTGTCATGTACTCCCGGGATATATGTCGGCGGATATGACGCAAGCCACGCCGGAAGGAAGTTGATCGTCGGGCAGAAGCAGATGCCCTTCTTGTACATCTTCTCCATGTCCGGTTCATCGATCTCGAAGCCGTGTATGATGAAATCCACACCTGCCTCGACCGAAGGTCCT
>CACYHM010000339.1 GCA_902774195.1 uncultured Eubacteriales bacterium | reverse complement strand
TGATCAAGACGGCGATTGAGAATGGCGATACATTCATTTCCAAGGACACGCAATTTATCGGCATACGCAAACGTATGCCGTTTCATTGTCTCATCCATATCAACTTCAAATGTGACTACATGTCTGTCTTTATCTTCCATCATCCTATACCAGTACGCGGTATCTGTTCCGCGTATTCCTTTCCACTAATATATTATTTCTCAAAAATAAAATGAAACTTAAAAAGCTCCTTAATTGTACAGGAAATATTCTAAATTTCAAATGTGGTGATATTGTGTCGATTGAAGGAAAGTATTACAATAATATGGTTAATGGTGAAAAAGGGAAGCGAAATGAAAAAGAACGTGAATCTCAAGATCAAAAGCAGCCAGTATGTCGAAAACCTCAAACCGCGCGGAGAGGCTTTTCGTCGTGAGCTCGAACTTGAGGATTCGATGGAGATCCTGACCGAAGGCACCGTGTACAGCAAAAACAACGCGAAGTACATCACCTATGAAGAGGCTGATCCTATGAGCTCCGAGGAGGTGCGCACCCTGCTCAAGGTAGAGGAAGGCGCGCTCCGCATCCGCAAGTACGGGTCGGATGAGGGGGATGACGGCATGGATATGACTCTCCAGCCAGGCATACTCAACATCACAAGGTACCAGCTTCCGAAGATGACCGCGCTTGAGCTCGAGGTATACACCAACAAGCTCGACGACAATCTCGATGAAGAGGGCTACGGCACGGTATCGGTGGATTACAGGATCAAATTCGACAAATTCTTTTCAAGACGCAATATTCTGGAGATCGAAGTAAGGCCATCGTAGCAGAAAGAGGGGGTTATGTTTAAGGAAGGATTCAGCGCAGAGACGTACATCGAAGAACAGTCAAAGTATATCCTTGAAAGGATAGGCAGCGGAGAAGGCAGACTCTATCTGGAGTTCGGAGGAAAGCTGGTAGAGGACAAGCACGCTAAAAGGGTGCTGCCGGGCTTTGACGAGAATGCGAAGATCAAACTGCTCGAACGCATGAAGGATCAGGCTGAGATAATCATCTGCATCTATGCGGGAGATATCATCAAGAGCAAGACACGTCAGGATTTCGGGATCACATACGATCTCGAGGTAATGAGACTGATAGACGAGTTCAGGAGCTACGATCTCTCGGTCAATTCCGTCGTCGTTACAAGATATGAAGACGCTCCTTCGGTGAACCAGTTCCTGGCCAAGCTCGAAAGACGCGGCATCAGAACATATAAGCACATGTTCACGAAGGGTTATCCGACAGATGTGGACACCATCGTGTCTGAAGAGGGCTACGGTGCGAACCCTTATATAGAGGTAGCAAAACCGCTGATAGTGGTCACAGGCCCGGGCGGCGGATCCGGCAAGCTCGCCACATCGCTCTCGCAGGTCTATCACGAGTACAAGCGCGGACGCAAGGCAAGATACGCGAAGTTCGAGACATTCCCTATTTGGAACCTCCCTCTCAAGCACCCTGTGAACATCGCGTACGAAGCTGCTACAGCAGACCTCAAAGACGTGAACATGATCGACCCGTTCCACCTCGAGGCATACGGTGAAACGGCGGTCAACTACAACAGAGACATCGATGCCTTCCCTGTGCTCAGCCGTATCCTGACTGCGATCACAGGCTCCAAAGAAGGTTACAAGTCGCCGACAGATATGGGCGTCAACAGAGCCGGCTTCGCGATCATAAACGACGAGGCCTGCAGGGAAGCTGCAAAGCAGGAGATAGTCCGCAGATACCTGATCGCCGAGTGCTCATACAGAAAGGGCGCAATCGATGCGTCGACACTTGAAAGATGCAAGCTGCTCATGGAAGAGGTAGGAGCTACCAGATATGACAGGCCTGCAGTTGCGGCTGCTGAGGAGTATGCCGAGATAAAGCGTGTGCAGAATCCGGACCGCTACGAGAACATGGTGGTATCCGCTATGCAGCTGCCTGACGGAAGCATCGTCACGGGCAGATCGTCGCGCCGCATGGTGGCTACCGCGGCCATGGTGCTCAATGCCATCAAGAAGCTCGCGGGCATACAGGACGATATGCTGATTATCTCGCCGACTATCTTCGAGAGCATGTCATCCACAAAGTCGAACGTGCTCCACGACAAGACAAGCCTGAACCTCGAAGAGGTCATCATGGCGCTTACGCTCACAAAGATGACCAATCCGTTCGCAGAGCTCGCTCTCAAGGAGATCCCGCAGCTCAACGGATGCATCGCCCACTGCACGGCCATCCTTTCAGAGAAGGACGAGCAGGCTGTGAAGGCTCTCGGTATCGACATCACCTCGAACCCTGAGTTCTCGAACAACAATCT
>CACYHM010000338.1 GCA_902774195.1 uncultured Eubacteriales bacterium | reverse complement strand
GCCTTCTGGTACTCTTCGATGAATCCGGCCGATATGATGCCCGTAGGTATGGCGACCAGGCCGACGCCGAGGAAGGTTATTATTATGCCGAGTATCTGCCCCAGTACTGTGATGGGGTATATGTCGCCGTAGCCGACGGTCAGCAGAGTCGATGTCGCCCACCATATCGCCGAGAAAGCGTTTTTGAAAACTTCAGGCTGGGCGTTGTGTTCGACGCTGTACATGCAGAGGCTTGAGGCCAGTATGAGCATCGCGATGATGAACACCGATGCCAGCAGCTGCGTCTTCTTGCCCTTGATTACATTGCCGATCAGCGTGAGCGAGTCTGAATAGGCGTTGATCCTGAACAGCCTGAATATCCTCACGACCCTGAGCATGCGGAACACCGCTGCTCCTGCAGGGAAGAACGCAGGCAGGTAATGAGGCAGGAACGACAGCAGATCTATTATGCCAAATCCGGAAGTCGCGTATTTGCGCATCGCATCGACGCCCTTGTATCCCGGGTACTGCTCTTCGGCAGTTATCAGTCTGAGCACGTAGTCTACCGCGAAGAAGGCGACCGTGACTTCATCTATCCAGTACAGCAGTGTACCGTACTGCGCTCTGACATTGTCGAAGGTCACTGCGAAGGCCGCGACAAGATTGGCTATAAGCGCGAGCGTGCTTATTATGTCGTACGCCTGATTGAGACGGCTGTCGACGACGCCCGTCGACACCATCGCAAAGAGCTTCTTTCTCGTTTTTTCCCAGCTTCTGTTATTCTCTTCCATCTGACTATGGACAGTTCCTTTGCTTCTTTTCGGTCTTTTCGATCTTTGCCGTCTACATTCTACCACAAACCATGCCTGGACTGTCCCAAATCGACCGGTAATGTGCGGATCTGCACTGGTTTTTGAGTTGCTTACGGGCTTATCTCTAAACCGCTGAGTCCGATCTCCAGAAGTTCTTCAGGAATATCATGACGAACGGATATATCTCGAGTCGTCCGGCTATCATCAGGATACACATGACCGTCTTTGTGAACGGCGAAAGATCCTGCACCAGCGTCGGCGCGCCCATGCCGGCTATCGTGTTGCCGGTATTGGTGAGCATCGCCTGCGAGATCGTGATGGCCTGACTGACGCCCATGTCATCGAGAGTAAACATCAGGGCGCCTCCCAGCCAGAAGAGAGCAAAGAGCCCGATAAATACATTCGCCCTCATGACCTGATCGCTCTTCATCGGCTTTTTGCTGAATGTGAGCGACCTCACGCTGTTCGGATGGATGTGTCTGTATATACCGTAGGACACCGTCTTTAACGCGATGATGGTACGCGCGGTCTTGATGCCGCCTCCCGTCGACAGAGCGCAGGCGCCCGCGAAATTCATGATAAGCAGCAGGATTATGCACGCCTCCGGCCAGTGCGAAACGTCCGTGATCACGTAACCAGAAGTGGACATGACCGAGATCACCTGCATCAGGACACGGCCGAAAGTTCTGAGGAGTCCCTTTTCAGAGTCCCCGGCCGCGGTGAGTCCCGTGATGATGACTGCGGCTGAAAGCAGTCTGGTCACATAGACCCTGATCTCGCTGTTGTCTCTGATCTCTCTGATCCTTTTGTCCATGATCAGAAGGAAGAGCATGCAGTTCACCGATCCGAGGAATGCGAACAGAGTGATCACAGCCTTGAGCGGTGCGGACAGGCCAGTGACTACCCCGTTCCCTATATGTCTGAGCCCGGATGTGCTCGTATTTGACAGCGCCGTGAGAAGCGAAGTGAATTCAGGCATGCCCGCCAGGATCAGCATGATGAACTGCAGCATCGTCAGCAGGATGTATATAAGGACGACTTTTCTGTATCCCTTTCTGAAATGGTTGTCGCTCTTCATGAAGGACGGTCCAGGGAACTCGGTCGAAACAAGGCCGTATCCCAGGAACTGCCTCGTCGGAACGAGGGAGAGGACCGTCAATATTATGCCCACGCCTCCGAGCCAGTTGCAGGTAGATCTCAGAAGCTGCAGAGACCACGGCAGGGCTGCCGTGTCGTATATGCCGATGCCGGTCGTCGTCCAGCTTGCCGAGGATTCGAGCATCGCGTCTGTCAGCGAATATCCCGGTATGCTGAAGTAGAAGACCGGGACCGTCAGGCTTATCAGGAGCAGCCATGTGAAGAATGTGGTCATGTACCTTCCCGCAAGGCCGGCAGCCGCGAAAAGCAAAGCTGCGGGGCCGATCGCTCCCGTGACGGCATCCTCGCCGCGGATCACGGCCACGGCAAGAGACGGCAGCATGCTGACGCCGAATACCAGCAGCGCGTCGGAAATGATATTCAGGATGAATTTCTTGTTCCTGTTCATTCAGTAAAAACCATTCTCCCGTTCAGCGGCAGTCCGTCTATACCCTGTTCGGATCCCAGAAGAATCTCGAGAAGAGTATGAAGAATGTGCTGAGCTCGAGCCTTCCGGCAACCATCACCAGCGACAGCACGTATGTGCTGAAGCCGTCATAAAAACTGTATGTGCACACCGGCCCTACTCCTCCGAAACCCGGGCCCACGTTGCTTATGCACGACAGCACGGCGGTGAAATTCGTAACAAGATCGCCGCAGCCCGTGATAGAGATCAGGAAGGTCCCCGCCATCAGTGTAAAAAGATAGAGGGTAACGAACGCGGTGATGTGTGTCAGCGTCGCCGAGTATATTTTCTGCTCTCCTATCGAGATGTCGTTCACTATATTGCCGTGCAGCTTGATGTTTATCTCTTTCTTGATCATCTTCAGGAGCACCAGCACCCTGACGACCTTTATCCCTCCGGCCGTCGACGAGCTCGATCCTCCGATGAACATCAGGATCACCAGGATCATCTTGCAGAACGCCGGCCACAGGTCGAAGTCGCTCGTGGCATAACCGGTCGTCGTCATTATCGTGATCACCTGGAAGGCTGATTCCCTGAGCGCCGTGTACAGGCTCTTGTATCCGCCCTTCATCATCAGCGATGCCGTGACCGCGATCACGGATACCGCAATGATCTTTACGTATGCCCTGAACTCCTCGTTTTTGAGAGCGCGCAGCGGGTGGCCGGCGGCGCACACGAAGAAGAGTTCGAAGTTCGTTCCGGCGAGGAACATGAATACGGTGATGACCCATGTGACGTAGTCGCTGTCGAAGTGGGCTATGCTGTCGCCGTATGTCGAGAACCCTCCCGTTGCCATAGTCGTCAGAGCGTGGTTCACAGAGTCGTAAAAGCTGAGGTTCCCGCCCATGAGCAGCAGTGCCAGCGCCGCTGTCAGTATGATATACGCGACGTAGAGCATCTGCGCGGTGCCGGTGAACCTCGATGTGAGCTTGGTGAAGCGCGGCAGAAGAGCGACGAAGAGAACGATGATGCCCATGCCGCCGAGCCACTGGGTCAGCGACCTCCACAGAAGCACCGCCCGCGGCAGGGCCTCGACATCGTCTATGACCGTGGCTCCCGTGGTCGTGAAGCCCGAGCACGTCTCGAAAAACGCATCGTAGAATTTCGTTATCGAGCCGGTGAGCATGTACGGGATGCAGCCAATGACCGAAGCGATGATCCACGTCGTCGCTACGATGAAAAAAGTCTCGCGCGGCTTCATCTCCATGTTGCTGAGATCTTCCCTGTTGATGAGGCGCAGCACTCCTCCCGTGACGAAGCACACGATCATCACAAGAGCAAAAGCTCTGACCGATGATCTCTCACCGTATATCAGAGCAGTCGCAAGCGGGAGCGCAAGGAAGGCTCCCATCAGATTCAGAAACATTGCGTAGAAATTTACAAGCCGCTTCATCTTTTTTATTTCTTGATAGTGAGTCTCATCGTCGGACGCGTCAGTTTTTCGACATATCCTATATCCGAGACCAGGCACACGATAATGACTTTGTCGCCGTCCTTTATTGTCGTGTTGCCGTCAGGGATAATAGTCTCGCTGCCGCGCCTTATGGCGGCGATGATTATGTGGTCAGGCAGTTCGAGCTGCTTCAGCGGTATGTTGAGCATGCTCATCCTGTCCGAAGCGTATATCTCCATGATCTCGGCCTGTCCCTGCAGCAGGACGGACGAGAGCACCCTCTTCGATCCGCGTATGACCCTGAGTATGGTACTTGCCGATATGTCGAGCGGATTCAGCACTATGTCTATGCCGAGCTTCGAGATGAGCTCCTTATAGCTCTCGTGGCTCACCTTTGAGATGACGTCCTCGATGCCGTGGTTCTTGGCCGTCAGGGCGAGCAGGAGGTTCTCCTCGTCGTAGCCCGTGCAGGTCACGAAAGCATCCATATTGTCGAGGTCCTCGTCTTCGAGCAGACGGACATTGGCTCCGTCCCCATTGAGCACCATGACGTTCCTGAGCTTGTTTGTAAGGTAGTGGCAGCGCTGGCGGTCCTGCTCGACCAGCTTGACCTTCGAGCCGTATTCGGACAGGCGCTTCGCCAGATAGAAACCTGTCTTGCCGCCTCCG
>CACYHM010000337.1 GCA_902774195.1 uncultured Eubacteriales bacterium | reverse complement strand
GATGAGCCTTACAGCTGTCTTTGCAGCCTCGATGTCGTCGTCCTCGTTATAGATCTTCACATCGCCGAAGTCGAAGCCGTGTTCTGCGCAGATCTTCTTTATCTCTTCTTCCCTGCCGACAAACACAGGAACGATCAGGCCCTCTTTGTACGCCTCGTATACAGCGTCGAGGGAGTGCTCGTCATGAGCGCAGCAAAGCACGAGTCTCTTAGTTACAGGATTGGCCTTGACATGATCGGCCATCTCTTTGAAATTCCTAAGCATGGTTTCCTCCGTTGATTTATAGAATTTGTTTTATGTTCTGCAATTGTTTATTGTAGCACTTTTCAGCGCTGCTTTTCTGTAGTAATGATGAATTTGAGCATGTAGTCATCGCTGACCGGATGCCTGAATTCGTCGGCGGTCTGAGGCCCGCAGATTCCGGTCCCTATCCCCTGCTGGAAGGCGGACAGCGTCACATAAGTGCCGGTCCTCTTCTCGTCCTCACGGTGTTTCATTCCGAGAAGCTCTCTGTCGCTGTACGGTTTGATGCCTAGTTCGAAGGCCCTGTCTGCGGCCGTGAACTTCACAGTCGTCTTTCCGTCGCTCACGCTCGCCCATCTGGTATCGAAGCGGCTGCCGCTCTCCTGAGGCTTTATGTTCGGCTCGGTCATGTCAGCGACTTTGCAGCTTACGGTCTCTATAGGGAACTGATCTTTCATGTCAGCATAGGACTCGCCCGATCTGCCATAGTATTCGACATGATCGAAAGACTCGTCGAATCTGAAGGCCTTTCCGAATCTCGGCAGGAATCCTTTGCCCCTGGTGCAGTGTATCCTGCTGGTCACAAGCACTGAACTGCCGCTTTCACAGGCCGCCTCGTAGGTGTCGGTGATCTCGAACTCGTTCTTCCTGCAGATGATCCTCGTAACTATTGTCAGCTTTCTGTCTGTCTTCTCAACAGACACTGTCTCAGTCCTCTGACCTGTGAAATCTCCCATTATGTCTTTGACGCCCCAGAGCACATAGTCGTTGTCGGCAGGCGCGCGGAAGAGTATCGTATACGGGTCGGCAGGAGTCAGTGTAACCCCGCCGATATTGAGCGAGAGTCTGTCTCCCTTTCCATCGATCAGTTCAGGCAGAGTGAACGTCCCGGCGCCTGCCGCTGTCTTAGGTATGTTTTCCCTTATAACGAGCTGCTCGCGCGCTGCCTCTGCTCCGGTCTTTCTGTCGATCGTGATGATATCGAGCAGGCAGTCCGTTCCTGCTTCATCCGCGGCCTTCACATGCTCTGCCGTCCCGATATTCACTTTGTATCTTTCCAGAGGGCCGCATTCAGGAATTATCGTGGATTCGCTTCCGTCGCTCCATCTGCATCTGAGCTCGTATCTGAAGCCCTCGCTGAATCCCATGGTATTGAAGATCTCGAAGCTGTCCCCTCCGAGCCATCTTACCCTTACCGGGCGGTAGATGAACTTCGTTATGTAAGCTCCGGTCGACGGGCTCCGGTCAGGATAGAACATCCCGTCCACGCAGAAGTTCCTGTCGTGCTCCCACTCACCGTGGTCGCCGCCGTAGGTGTAGCTGCCGTCCTCATGCAGCACCGCGTGATCAGCGAATTCCCATACGCAGCCTCCCATCAGGCTGTCGTGCGAGTAGATCTCCTTCCAGTAGTCCTCCATGCCTCCCGGTCCCACGCCCATGGCGTGAGCGTACTCGCACAGGAAGTACGGTCTGTCGCAGAACTGCTTTACCTTGTATTTCTTTTCGCCTATATCGTGCACGCGCTCAGCAGGCGGATACATCTCGCTGGCCACGTCATAGGCCTTCTTCTTTGTATGCACCGCGCTCTCGTAGTGCACCGGAAGGTTCGAGTATTTCTTAAGATAATCATACTCTTTGTCCGTGCAGTATGTGCCGCCGGCTTCGTTTCCGAGGCTCCACATCACGATGCAAGGATGCAGCTTGTCCCTCTGATACATCCTTGCCGCGCGGTCGACAAAATGATCCTCCCATTTCGGGTCGTCGCTGATGCGGTTATAGCTCGGAGGCAGTTTGTGCACGAATGTGCCGTGAGTCTCTATATCCGCCTCGTCGATGACATAGATGCCCTTCTCATCGCAGAGTTCGAGAAGATAAGGGTCAGGAGGATAGTGAGACATCCTGACAGTGTCTATATTGAACTCCTTGCAGAGCCTGATGTCTCTTTCGAGCTCATCCGGGCTCATTGTGTATCCGTTGACAGGGCTCGTGTCGTGATGGTTTACGCCGCGGAATTTTACCTTTCGCCCGTTGACGAGGGACTCCCATCCACCACTCACCCGGTGACATTCCGGTAACAAAAAACAC
>CACYHM010000336.1 GCA_902774195.1 uncultured Eubacteriales bacterium | reverse complement strand
CCGCAGACGTGATGAAGCGCTTCTGCTTATCGTAGCTTTCTGCCACAGGCCTTACGATGCGTTCTGCGAAATAGCACATCACAGCGAATACGATGAGCAGGCCGGCGAGCGACATCAGCACGCTCGCTCTCAGGAAGTCCCTGAACGATTCGAGCACCCTGCCGCAGTCGAGGAACATGATTTTAGTTCCCTCTCCGTTATCGCTCACGGAATACCTGTACTCATCGACAAAGCCTTTGTCCCCGCCCGAGGACAGAGCTTTCTCTGCGTAATCCGCGGCCTCCGAACTGTCCACGGCCGCTATCCTGTCTATGTTCGTTTCCTCGACACTGCCGTTTTTGTCTAGTATTACGAAGAAGAAACGCGCCTCCTCCGCCTCGTCCCTGGTCATCGAAGGGCCTCCCCTTCCCCCGTGTCCGAAGAACTCCTGCTGGTCTCTGTCGCTCCGGTCTCCTTCATCACCCGTATCTTCATAGCTTCCGGGCGGCTCCGGCATGCCGCTCATGATGCCGCCGTTCTTTTTTCCGATCAGCCTCTCGCTGTTTTCCTCGAGCACATCAAGGCGTGTATCGGCATCGCTGACGACCTTCCTGTAGTTGATGATGTTCATCCCCGCCACTATGCCGGCGAGCAGGATGGTAAGCGACACCATCGCCAGTATTATGAATCTGATCTTAAGTTTTTTTATCATTCTGTCATTCAGGGCGGCAGGGGGGTCTGTCCCCCTGGCCGCGGTGCTATTCAGTCACCAGCGAATATCCCGCGTTGCGCGAGGCCTTTATCTTTACATCCGAGCCGATCGCTGCGAGCTTTTTCCTCAGATACGAGACGTATACCCAGACGACGTTGCTCTCGGTATCGGTGTCATAGCCCCAGATGTGGTCCATGAATGTGTCCACCGAAATTATATTGCCCGGCTTTGCCATCAGGAGCTCCATCATCTGGAATTCCTTGTTGGCCAGCTTTACATCGCCCTTCGGCCCTGAAAGCTCGAAGCTCGCCCTGTCGAGTGTTATATTGCCGAAGCCAAGCTTCGTGTCTACCTCGTTTCCGGACCTGGTGATCGCGCGCACCGCGGCCAGAAGCTCCTTCGAATCGAAAGGCTTCGTCAGATAATAATTGGCGCCGCTGTCGAGGCCGAGGACCTTGTCGTCGATCTCGGACTTCGCCGTCAGCATCAGCACCGGCAGATCCGAGCCGCTCTCGCGGAGCTTCTTCAGCACCGTGATCCCGTCGACCTTCGGCATCATTATGTCGAGAACTGCCGCATCGTAATTTCCCGCCTCAAGATAATCGAGGGCGTCCTGTCCGTCGTGGACAGCGTCTATCGAGTAGTGATTGGCTTCAAAAATCTTTACAAGCGCCTTTGCCAGCGCGATCTCGTCTTCTGCAAGTAATATCCTCATAACTCCGTTTATCTCTGTTGTATATCTCATTATCTGTATTGAATTCATTCTATCAAAAACACGCTATGATTTGCATGTATCATAGCGTGTCTTCTTTAAATGAACTTTAACTTTTTTCTATTCTTCCTCGTATTTTTCCATCAGGGTATCTATGCCGTTTATGGTTATAACGAGGGTCTTCTGACTGTCGTCCGGGAAAGTTATCTGGTAGGTGTCATCGCCTTTCAGAAGTACGCCTTCGTCGTTGCGCTCCCATGTGAGAGGTGCACGCTTCTGGTCTATGCACATCTGACAATCTCCGTCATCCTGAAAGACCAGATAGAATCTGCCGCCAAACACTTCATCCGGATCCTTCTCTTCACCGTTATAAGTCGATTTCTCTGCGAACCACGATCCGATCAGAAAGTCTGTTTCTGATGCCGAAGTATCTTCCTGTGCCGCTTCCTCGCTGTTCCCGGCATCCGTGCTTTCAGTCCCGGAACCTCCGCCGCATGCGGTGAACGCCATCATGGCTATGCACATGAGAGCGATGAGCAGCAATAAAAGCCTGTTCTTCTTCATTTCCTTTGCTCTCCTTTCGGTCATCCGCCGTCTTTATTCGGCGGATCATAAGTGCCTCTGCCTGTGGCTCAAGTATATCAGAGTATGCCTCTGCAGCATACCAGGATCTTTTCAGATATCCTTTTTCAGAGCATGCGCTTCAGGTATTGTCCGGTCTTAGACCCGCTGACAGAAGCGACTTCCTCAGGAGTTCCCTCGCAGACTATGCGTCCGCCGCCGTCTCCGCCTTCAGGGCCGAGATCTATGATGTGGTCGGCCTGTTTTATGACATCGAGATTGTGCTCGATGACCACGACGGTATTGCCCTCGTCGACGAGGCGGTTCAGCACATAGAGAAGCTTCTCTACATCGGCGAAGTGGAGGCCTGTTGTCGGCTC
>CACYHM010000335.1 GCA_902774195.1 uncultured Eubacteriales bacterium | reverse complement strand
GTAGCGGTGAGGCACCTCACCCTGTCTGGCCGAAGGCAGCGAGCGCGAGTATATATCGGATATAGGCCTGTTGAAGTCCCATTTGATATAACTTATATCATAGCGCTCAAGCAGCCCGGATATCGTTTCATAGAGATACTCGATGACCTCTCTTCTCGACATGTCGAGCACCAGCTGATTGCGCGCCATCATCGGAGCGCGTCCCGGAGCCGTCAGCGCCCAGTCCGGATGAGCGCGGTAAAGATCCGAGTCCTCGCTCACCATCTCAGGTTCGATCCACAGACCGAACTCCAGCCCCATTGATTTTATTTTTTCAATCAGGCTCTCAAGACCTCCCGGCAGCTTGTTCCTGTCCGGGACCCAGTCTCCGAGTCCTGCGTTATCGTCGTTTCTGTTTCTGAACCAGCCGTCATCCAGGACGAACAGCTCAGCCCCGATCTCTGCCGCCCTGCGGGCGATGACCAGGAGTTTCTCTTCAGTGAAGTCGAAATATGTCGCTTCCCAGTTGTTCACAAGCACCGGGCGGTGGCCGTATCTGAAGCGACCGCGCACGATGTTACTGCGTATCACGCGGTGGAACCTGTGCGAAAGCTGCGTCAGCCCCTCTGCGCAGCTGAGTATCACCTCGGGAGTGTGGAACGATTCGCCCGGCCCGAGCTCCCAGCGGAACCTGTCATCATTGAGGCCCATTACCGCGCGCACGCAGTCGAACTGGTCGAGCTCTATCTCCGTCCTGTGGCTGCCCGAGTACACCAGCATCATACCGTAGCAGGTCCCGCTGTCTTCCGTCGCGTCCCTGTCGCACAGTATGACGAAAGGATTATGCTGATGGCCCGACATGCCGCGTCCCGATGACAGCGTATGTATCCCGTGAAAGAGAGGCACTCTCTCAGGCTGGCGCTCCATGCAGTGCCGCCCGTGAAAATGTATCATGTCCCATCTGCCGAACGGCAGCTCGAGGCACGCCGATGAAGCCTTTCTGAGCCACACCGTGCCGGACCCCGCATTGACTATCTCCGCAGCCCTGGTTATTATATCCAGCTCCTCGAACACGGCATAATGCAGCCTGACCATGATGTTGGCCGCGTTGTCCATGAGGTTCACCGTAAGAGTCTCGACCGTGTCTCCGTTATCGTATACCGACGGCAGTCCCGGTATGCTGTACTTGCCCTTGCTGATCTCGTGCGACATATACCTGAATTCGGCGCACCTGCTCCCGTCCGAGCAGGACGCGGCGATGCTGTTCACACGAAAATCCCCGACACCGAAGGATGTGTATTCCTGCGGCATCGAGTCGAGCGAGTATGTCCGGTCATCCCGCAGCTCGTAGGGGTTTCCCGAAAAGCCCCGGTCATAGGTCCTGTACATATACGACAGGTCCTCATGTCCGGTCCCCGCTCCGTAATAAAGATGCTGCAGATATCCGTGACCGTCGATCTTCATATGATACGCGGTCCCTGCAGTCTCGAGTATAAGCTGTCCGCTTTCCTTCACATAGCGAATGCTCATCGCTTTTTTTCTCTTTTCCTGTGCTGTCTCTGCGTTCAAAAATCGGACCCGGCTATTTCACTCATTCTGTGAAACGGCCGGGTCTGTGCATTGCTGTTTTCTACTCAGCGTAGAGCAGGCTCTTTTCCGTCTCCTTGTCGAAGAGGTGGATCTTCTTCATGTCGACCGAGTATGTCGCTTCCATTCCGTTGACGAGGTCAACATCAGGATTGACTCTTGCCGTGCACTGCTTGCCGTTGATGTCTCCGTAGAGGTATACCTCGGCTCCGAGCAGCTCGCGGACTTCGATCCTGCACCTGAGCGTGTTCTGCTTGTCTTCATGGCCTCTGCCGTCACCGAAGTGCTCAGGACGGATACCGAAGATGACCGTCTTTCCGTCGTAGTCCTTGAGGACCTTCGCCTTGTCTGCAGGCATCTTCAGCACGTCGTCGCCGATGTGCAGGAATGTATCCTTGCCCTTGACCTCGACGAGGGCGTCGAGGAAATTCATCTGAGGCGATCCGATGAAGCCGGCAACGAAGAGGTTGCAAGGCTTGTTGTACAGATGCTCAGGCGTGTTGATCTGCTGGACGATGCCGTCCTTCATGACGACGATCCTTGTGCCCAGCGTCATGGCCTCTGTCTGGTCGTGAGTTACGTAGATGATCGTTGTGCCCAGTCTTTCGTGGAGCTTGGCGATCTCCGTTCTCATCTGTACTCTCAGCTTGGCGTCGAGGTTCGACAGCGGCTCATCCATCAGGAACACCTTAGGGTTTCTGACGATGGCGCGGCCCATGGCCACACGCTGTCTCTGTCCGCCGGAGAGAGCCTTAGGCTTTCTGTCGAGCAGCTTCTCG
>CACYHM010000334.1 GCA_902774195.1 uncultured Eubacteriales bacterium | reverse complement strand
CCCTCTGGCAGATCCCTCGGCGGGTAGATCTTTTCATAGTCCTCCGGCGTATGCGGGAGAGACGGATAAATAAGTTCGCTTAGTTCCTTGTAGTCCATAATCTTTTTTCTTTCCGTAAAAAATGCGCTTACATGTGCTATTGTAACACACAATCACAGATACTTCTCCAGCTCTTTTGTCAGCTTCTTTTCTGTTGCTTCTGCCGAGGCTTTGTCTTCTGCCATTATGCTTATATACATCTTCAGCTTCGGTTCGGTGCCGGACGGCCTAATCACCACCGTGCTGCCGCCCTCGAGCGTGAACTTCAGCACATCGGATGCAGGCAGCCCGTCTGTGCCCGGCAGATAGTCGATGCGCTTTTCGATCCTGAGATCGCCGAGAGCACCATCCGCCTCCCGGAACGCTGCCATGATATCCGCCATCTTCTGCATGCCGGCAGCGCCATCGAACTCATAGCTGTGCAGTGTATTCATGCAGAAGCCGTATGTCTCATATATCTCATCCAGCTTCTCAGGCAGGCTGATCCCTCTGGTCCTGTAAAATGCAAACATCTCGCAGATCATGAACGCAGCGTTCACGGCATCCTTGTCCCTGACATAGGTACCGGTAAGATATCCGTAGGATTCCTCGAATCCGCAGATGTAGTCGTCTTCGCGGCCTGCAGCCTCCAGGCGCCCTATCACCTCGCCGATGAACTTGAAGCCCGTCAGCACATTGATCGTCTCGACACCGTAATGCGAAGCGATCATCTCAGCAAGGTCCATCGTAACTATGGTCTTGACGAAGACCGGATGCGCCGGCATCTTTCCGTGCTTCTGTCTCTGGCTGCATATATAGTCGAGCAGCAATAATCCGACTTCATTGCCGGTGAGCAGTCTGTATCCGCCTCCGTCTCTTACCGCGATACCGCACCTGTCCGCATCAGGATCGGTCGCAAGAAGCAGGTCGGCGCCTGTCTTTTCACAGTACTGAAGTCCCAGCTCCATCGCCTCGCGGATCTCGGGATTCGGATAAGGGCATGTCGGGAAGTTCCCGTCCGGCCAGCGCTGTTCTTCGACCACAGTGATATTGCTGAAGCCCGATTCTGTCAAAGCTCTTGTGACAGGTCCGAGGCCGGTCCCGTTCAGCGGAGTATAGACTATAGCCACGTCGCGGTCTATATCGTCTCCGTAAAGTACGGACTGCGCCCTGACAGCCTCAGTGAAAGCGGTATATACATCATCGCCTATATTGGTGATCATGCCGCTTACAAGGCCTTCCATAAACAGCACGCTCTTCACATCTTCGAATATGTCTACCTTCTCGATCTCGGCCAGGATAGCAGCAGCTGCTTCCGTGGTGATCTGGCATCCGTCGGAGCCATACACCTTATATCCGTTATACCTGGACGGATTATGCGAGGCCGTTATCACTATGCCGGCGGAGCAGCCTAGCTCTCTTACCGCAAATGAAAGGCAAGGCGTAGGCATGATCTCCGGGTAGAGATACGCTTTGATGCCGTTGGCTGCGAAGACACAGGCGGCAGTCCTTGCGAATGTACCGGACTTGATCCTGCTGTCGAAAGCGATTGCAATAGAAGGATCATCCGGGAAGTGAGCATTGACATAGTCTGCCAGCCCCTGGCTCGCCTTTGCCACGGTAAAGACGTTCATGCGGTTCGTACCTGCGCCAATCACTCCGCGAAGGCCGCCAGTGCCGAAGGCAAGGTCGCGATAGAACGCATCTTCGATGGCTGCATCATCCATATCTGAAAGCTCAGCGATAAGATCTTTTTCAGATGCAGCTTCGCTAAGCCATCTATTATATTCAGTTTTGATTTCTTCTTTATTTCTCATTTGTCTGCAGTATCAAATGTATCTCAAATCATCCAGATCGGGAGAATGAAAGTGTTCTTGTCAATAGCAGAGAGCTCATCCCGTAAGCACAGGATCGCTCCGGTTCCCCTTGGAACGGATCCTTTATCCAGTACCTTGAAAGCAGACGCCAGTTCAGTACCCGGATTCGTGCTCTTCTTGATCTCCAGCGGATGAAGCTCGCCATCCGCTTCAATCACCATGTCGATCTCGTTGGTATCCTTGTCCCTGTAATAATGCATCAGACATTCTCTGGCGCTGTTCAGCCAGGTCTTCCGAATCTCAGCGACCGTGTAGTTCTCCAGGATGGCTCCATTGATCGCCCCGTTCATAAGGATCTCCGGGCTTGAGTATTTCGTCAGGTACGCAGCAAGTCCCGTATCAAAGAAGTACATCTTTGGCGTCCTGACCGTTCTTTTCAGAAGGTTGTTCGAATAAGGACGGAGGTAGAAGATGACTTCCGATTTTTCCAAAACCTGCAGCCATCTCTTTGCTGTA
>CACYHM010000333.1 GCA_902774195.1 uncultured Eubacteriales bacterium | reverse complement strand
GCGAGGAAGCTGCAGGACATGGGCGCAGGGAACGTTCTCGTCTCGATGGCGGGCGACGGTGCGATGCTCATAACAGAAGACGGTCAGAGATTCCGCGCAGGAGTGCCGAAGGGGACGGTGAAGAATTCCGTCGGAGCCGGAGATTCCATGGTAGCGGGCTTCGTGGCCGGCTACATGAAGTCGCACGACTACCTGACAGCTCTCAATATGGGGACCGCGGCCGGCAGCGCCACTGCATTCTCGGATGATCTGGCGACAGCAGATCTCATAAACGATATTTTCGAAACTCTGTGAATAAGTTCCGTAGTTTCGTTGATATATCATAGTTATTTTAAGATGCGCACAGCGCAGAAAGGTTCAGAATGAAAATTACGGACTTACTCAAAAAGGAAGGGATCGCCCTCAACCAGAAGCCGGCCGACAAGGCAGCGGTCATCACGAAGATGGTGAACCTTCACGACAAGGTAGGCAATCTCAATGACAAGAAGGCCTACAAGGCGGCGATCGAAGCCAGAGAAGAGCAGGGATCGACCGCAGTTGGAATGGGAATAGCCGTTCCGCACGCAAAGACGGATGCCGTAAAGCAGCCGGGTCTCACAGCCATCACTGTTCCTAAGGGAGTCGACTACGGATGCCCTGACGGATCGCCGAGCAATCTGTTCTTCATGATCGCGGCTCCTGCAGGCGCGGCTGACACTCACCTCGAGGTCCTCGCGAGCCTGATGACGATGCTGATGGATGAAGAGTTCTCGAAGTCGCTCGTAGCAGCAAAGACGCCGGAGGAATTCCTGGCTCTCATCGATGCAAAGGAAGCAGAGAATGCAGAGGAGAAGGCTGAAGAAGCGGCTCCTGCAGCAGCGGCAGCTTCCGGCGGCACGAAGGTCGTAGCCGTTACGGCATGCCCGACCGGTATCGCCCACACATACATGGCGGCCGAGGCTCTCGAAAAGTGCGCTGCAGCTAAGGGCGTAAGCATCAAGGTCGAGACGGACGGCTCCGGCGGAGCAAAGAACGTGCTCACTGCAGCCGACATCAAAGATGCGGACTGTGTCATCATCGCGGCGGACAAGAACGTAGAGATGGGACGCTTCAACGGCAAGAAGCTTATCAAGGCTTCGACGGCCGATGCCATCCACCGCTCCGAAGAACTCTTTGACCGCGTCGCGGCAGGCGATGCTCCTGTATACCAGCATTCAGGCGCTGCAGCAGAGGCATCTGAGTCGGCAGGCAACGAGAGCGTCGGAAGGTTCATCTACAAGAGCCTGATGGACGGCGTATCGCACATGCTTCCGTTCGTTATCGGCGGCGGTATCATGATCGCTCTGGCATTCCTGCTGGATGACTACTCGATCGACCCGGCCAACTTCGGTTCGAACACCCCTGTAGCGGCATGGTTCAAGTCCATCGGCGGCGTGGCGTTCAACTTCATGCTCCCTGTACTCGCAGGATTCATAGCTCGAAGCATCGCTGACAGACCGGGTCTTGCTGTAGGATTCGTCGGAGGAGCTCTCGCCGCATCAGGCGCGACCTTCGCAAACCCTGCCGGCGGAATCCCTTCAGCATTCCTCGGAGCTCTCGTGGCAGGATTCGCAGCAGGCTTCATCGTAAAGGGACTCCAGAAGCTCACGAGCAAGTTCCCGCCTTCGCTTGAAGGAATCAAGCCGGTACTCATCTATCCGCTCGGGGGAATACTCATCATCGGCGTGGTGATGTGCGCGATCAACCCTATAGTCGGCGCGCTCAACACATGGATCTCGAACGTTCTCATGAGCATGAGCTCGGGTTCGGCGGTAGTGCTCGGACTGGTCCTCGGCGCCATGATGGCGACGGACATGGGCGGACCGCTCAACAAGGCTGCTTACGTATTCGGTACAGCGGCTCTCGCCAACCAGAACGAGATCGGCTACATGATCATGGCTGCTGTAATGATAGGCGGAATGGTGCCTCCTATCGCGATCGCTCTTTCGACCATCGTATCCAAGAAGAAGTACACAGAAGAAGAGAGAAAATCCGGTCCTGTAAACTTCATCATGGGACTCTGCTTCATCACAGAGGGAGCTATCCCGTACGCTGCGGCTGACCCGCTGCACGTCATCCCTTCGCTGATGGTAGGCTCAGGCATTGCCGGAGCTCTCTCGATGGCCTTCAAGTGCACGCTCATGGCGCCGCACGGCGGGATCTTCGTATTCCCGGTAGTCGGCAATGTAGCTATGTACCTCGTGGCTCTGGTAGTAGGCTCGGTAGTAGGATGCCTGCTCCTCGGACTGCTCAAGAAAAACGTCGAGGAATAACAGCAAATGAAAAAGAGATGCTTTCCGCTTTGGGAAGCATCTCTTTTTTTGTCTCGTACTGACGT
>CACYHM010000332.1 GCA_902774195.1 uncultured Eubacteriales bacterium | reverse complement strand
ACAGTGAAAATATTTAAAATCAAAACTCCGGCAGCAAACCGGAGTTTTTGCTTGCAAAAAGTGGTACAATCAACTTTAGTGGAAAAGAAAAGCAAATGACAAAGGGAAAACTGGAACCGTATGAATGTGTATGATTTTGACGGGACGATTTTCCCGGGGGATTGTTCAATAGGCTTTGCATTATGGTGCATGAAACGGCACCCTAAGCTGTGGATCACTTTCTTCCCGGGTATGATCAAAACTCTGATACAGTATAAAACGGGAAAGATACAGAATTATCTGCTGCAGCGCAGGATGTTCAGCTATCTGACCATGATCGATGATTTTGACGAGCAGATCGTGAGATACTGGGACAAAAACGAGAAGAAGATATCTTCATGGTACCTGGCTCAAAAGAGGCCTGACGACCTCATCATCAGTGCGTCTCCGGACTGCATTATCGGGCCGATAGCAAAGAGGCTGGGCGTGAACTTCATTGCTACGGAATTCGACCGTGAATACGGTATCTTCCTCAACAATCTGATGTATGCAAAGGAGAAGGCAAAGTACATCTTTGACCACGGATTTCCGGTGATAGATAATTTCTATTCCGATTCTCTGGCAGATACGCCTCTTGCACTCTGCGCAGAGAAAGCGCATCTGGTGACCGACAATGCGTCCGTGGTGAATGACTGGCCTGATCTGGATGAGGAAACCATGAGTAAAGTCAAAAAGAAGATCGACACGGGATGGAACATCCATCTTGAAGATTAAAAAACAACAAAGGAGAAGCAAGCGATGGCATATGACGGATGGGCAATAGACGAATATCTGGACGCGGATGAGGTAAACAGAAAACTCGATGAACTCAAAACGGGTCCTGTCTACGGAGTGAAGCCTGATGCTCTGGACAGCTATGTAAATGACTATTTCGAGGCAAAATGCGCCGGCTCAAAAGCTTTGACGGATGAGGCCAAAAGGTATATCCCCGGCGGGGTACAGCACAATCTAGCCTTCAATTACCCGTTCCCGCTGGCCATGGCCAAAGCGGAAGGCGCATATTTTTACGATGTGGACGGCAACAGATATTACGATCTGCTGCAGGCCGGAGGACCTACGATCATAGGCAGCAACGATCCGGTCGTAAAACAGGCTGTTATCGACATTATAAATGAATGCGGGCCGTCAACGGGCCTCTTTCACGAGTACGAGCTGAAGCTTGCAAAAAAAATAAGCGAATGCGTGCCGAGCGTAGAGAAATTCAGGATGCTCGGATCCGGCACGGAGGCAGACATGGTCGCTGCGAGGATAGCGAGGCTGAAGACGGGAAACAAGAATCTTCTGAAGATGGGAGGAGCTTATCACGGCTGGAGCGACCAGCTCGCTTACGGCATCAGGATACCGGGCACAAAGGGGATACAGTCGAGAGGCATCCCGGGCTATGTGTTCAGGCACACAGACGAGTTCTTCCCGGGAGATCTTGAAGATCTCGAGAGAAAGCTCAAAAGGAATCAGCTCGATGGCGGAACTGCCGCGGTGTTCATCGAAGCCATCGGACCCGAAAGCGGTACAAGGCCTGTGACCAAGGCGTTTGTGAGAGGCTGCGAGAGGCTGGCTCATCAGTACGGAGCTCTCCTTGTATGCGATGAGGTCGTGACGGGATTCAGGATCGGACTCGGCGGAGCCCAGGGCTATTTCGGAATAGATCCGGATCTGACGATATTCGGCAAGGTCATAGCCGGAGGGTATCCGGGTGCGGGCGGCATAGGCGGTCACGGGGACTGCATGGCACACCTGGGAGCAGGGCTTGATTCGTCAGGCAAAAAGATCAAAAAAGCACTCTGCGGCGGTACACTTGCTGCTACTCCTATATCCTGTGTGGCGGGTTATACGGCGATCTGTGAGATCGAAAAACGCAATGCCTGCGAGACCGCAGGGCGCATGGGAGACAGGCTGACAAAAGGGCTCCAGGAACTCATCAGAAAGCATGGTCTGCCGTTCGTGGCTTTCAACCAGGGGTCCATATGCCATCTCGACAATGCAGGCACTATGCAGTACGCGATCAACTGGAAGAAGCCGTGGGAACTGCCGACGGTGCTGAAGGAGACCGGACGCAGACAGATGGAGATGGAGCACATAGGAGCGGCATATATGGCAGAAGTCATCGTGACCCCGGCGGGCTCGAGGCTCTACACGAGCGCAGCCTACACAGAGGATATGATAGACGATGTCCTGACCAGATTCGACAGGGTATTCGCAAACTGCGGACTTCTTGACTGAAGACAGATAATTCTATACAGATCGGACACGGAGACAGAACATGTACTACACGGAAACAGAAGCAAGAAAACTGGTGATCGATGCAGGCCGCAGACTGCTTGAGAAAAAGCTGGTC
>CACYHM010000331.1 GCA_902774195.1 uncultured Eubacteriales bacterium | reverse complement strand
CCACTGTATATAAACCAGTGCCGGCAGCTGTTCAGTGAACCAGAAGTATCCGGCCACCAGTATCGCTATCTGTACGATAAGCAGAAGGGCGATCAGGAAAAAACGGCTGAAAACAAGTCTCAGTATCCCCTTTTTTACCGGCTTGGTCAGACTTACTACATTTTCGTTATCCATCTTGTCCCCCAGTCCTTTCAGCGCAGAGCGTATTTTTCCTTGTATTCTTCAAAGAAGCTCTTGTACATCTCATTTTCCCTGAATTCCGGCATGCTGTGGAATTCATGCTTCCATCTTTCTCCCGTTACCGAATCGAGGATATCCACGGCGACATTGCTGCAGTGGTCCGATATGCGCTCATAATCCGTAAGGAGATCCGTGAACACGAATCCGATCTCGAGCGTGCACTCCTGTCTGCTGACCCTTTCTATGTGGTTCGCCTTGATATCATCACACAGATCGTCTATCACTTCCTCGAGCGGATCTATTCTCAGGGCCTTTTCCGTGTCATCGCTTTCAAAAGCCTCGACAGTCAGCCCGGTGACCTCTGATATGGCCGCTTCGAGGACCATCAGTTCAGTATCCGCAGCTGCCGGGAGTTCGAGTTTCTTTTCGTATATCTCCTCGACAGCCTCGCCCACGTTCCTCGCGTGGTCGGACATCCTTTCGAAATCAGACAGCGCCCTGAGGAATTTGCTTACCTCTGCCGACTGCTCTTCGTCGATGTCCTCTGACGTCAGCCTGAACAGATAGCTGCCGAGCTTGTCCTCGTAGCGGTCGAGCACGCCTTCGAGATCGAAAACTCTTTTGAGACCGTCTCTGCTGTATTCGCGTCTTACCGCGATGGCTGCCGCTACGCTGTCTCTCGCCTTTTCGGCCATCGAATCTATGACGGTCCTGCTCTGGGTGATGGCAAGAGTCGGGTGCGACAGGAATCTCGGCTCGAGCCTGTCCATGTCCGCCTTCTCAGCAGCCGCCTCCTCGCTTTCAGGGAACAGGGCGCACACAAGCTTCTCAAGAAGTCCGATGAACGGCGCCAGCAAAAGGACCACGGCGAGCCTGTACATCGTGTTTACGAAAGCGACAGCTACCATGTTCATTTTGGCGTCCATGAAGCTGAAGTGGAACACAGCGTTCAGGATATAGAATATCCCTCCGACCAGAACGGCTCCGAGCACATCTATTATGAGATATACGAAGGCCGTCCTCTTGCCGTTCGTGCTTGCTCCGAGAGCGCTCAGCATTACCGGCACTGACGCTCCGATTCCAATACCCATGAGTATTGGAAATGCCATGTCGAACTCTACTGCGCCGGTGACAGCAAGAGCCTGGAGTATACCTACAGCCGCGCTCGCGCTCTGGATGACCGCAGTTACAAGCACACCGATCAGCACTCCGAGTATCGGGTTCGTGAAGCTTGTCATCATGCGGATGAAGTTCTCATCTTCCCTGAGAGGCACGATCGCGCCTGACATCATGCTCATCCCGTACATCAGCACGGCGAATCCCAGCATGATCCCGCCTATGTTCTTCTGTGAAGTCTTCTTGGAAAACATCCACAGGATGATGCCGATCAGCGCTACCACTCCTGTCAGTATCTCAGTACTGAAGACTGACGCGATACTGGAACCCGAACCGCCCAGGCTGTTGAGACAGAGTATCCAGCCCGTGATGCTGGTGCCCAGTATGGCTCCGAGCACTATGCCTATTGCCTGCCTGACCTGCATCATGCCGGAGTTTACAAAGCCGACCACCATTACGGATGTAGCAGATGACGACTGTATGACTGCCGTCACCCCCGTACCGAGGATTATCCCCTTGATCGGATTGCCCGCAAGTCTGTACAGTACGGTTTCCATCTTGCTCCCGGCGACCTTTTTGAGCGAGTCTCCCATCACCGACATCCCGAAGAGGAACATGGCGACTCCGCCGAGAAGCGACACTATATTACCTGCATCCATATTTTTCCTTTCTTCTGTATGTTATATGTTTTCTTATATGCGTGATCCCGGTGAGATCCGGTCCCGTCACTTATTCGTTATTATCTTTATCCTGCCTTCTCCGTACGGATCGGAATACTGATCACCGATCACTCCGCCGAGCGGTCCCTGTATATAATCTATCAGAGACATGTAATCGAGTCCGCAGCCTGTATTGATCCGCTTTGCGTCATCGAACATGGTGCATCCGTCTCCGCGCTCCCTCAGAACATATACGCTGCCTGAGACAGTGTATTTTGCCGAAGGATCTATCGCTTTGCCGCCGACTTTCACATTTCTGACTCTGCGGGTCCCGCTTACGCCCGTGAACATCCCTTCATCATCCTTCGTACAGGAGGTATGTACGGATCAAAGACCGGTTCTCCGTTCTTTGATATGTTGCAG
>CACYHM010000330.1:808-3196 GCA_902774195.1 uncultured Eubacteriales bacterium | reverse complement strand
GCAGCAGCTGGCCGCTCACTGCAACGCCCGCGACCTTCTGTGACTGCCTTCTCGGCCCGTACATCTCATCGCCCGCGAGAGGGTGGCGGATGTATGCCATGTGGACTCTTATCTGATGTGTCCTGCCCGTTTCGAGCACTGCCTTCACGAGCGTGTATCTGCCGAATCTTTCAAGCACCTTTATGTGTGTCACGGCGTTTCTTGCAGCTGCTCCTCCGACGGCATTTCTCATCCGGTTCTTCGGATCGCGTCCGATCGGAGCGTCTATCGTAAGCTCATCCTCCCTGATGTTGTCCAGAGCCAGAGCTGTGTATTCGCGGGTGACCGAGTGCTCTTTGAGCTGTGCGGCCAGGGACTCGTGGGCCGCGTCGTTCTTGGCGATCATCAGAAGTCCGCTCGTGTCCTTGTCTATCCTGTGGACTATGCCCGGTCTTATGACTCCGTTTATAGAAGAGAGCGAACCGCCCATGTGGTACATGACGGCATTGACTAAAGTGCCGTTCTGATTGCCCGGTCCCGGGTGCACGACCATGCCGCGCGGCTTGTCGATCACAGCCACATCATCATCTTCGTATACTATGTCAAGAGGGATGTCTTCGGCCCTGACCTCGAGTATCTCAGGCTCGGGAACATCGATCACGACTGTATCTCCCTCGTTCAGAGCATGCTTTTTCGAGCTCACCGGACTTCCGTTCACGCTTACCAGGCCCTTCCCGATCAGCTTTACGGCGTAGCTCCTCGAGAGTTCGCCGGTATTCCAGCCTATGAATGCGTCGAGCCTTGCGCCTGCGTCTTCGGGAGAGACGGTGACGGTGATCCTGGTATCTTCCATCTAGGCCTCCTCTTCCCTGTAGAACAGAAGCAGAGCCAGCATCGTGAGGACGCATCCGCAGGTGACCGCGATGTCGGCCACATTGAATACGGCGAAGCTGCCGCACGAGATCATGTCGGTGACATATCCAAGCATGAGGCGGTCCGCCAGATTGGAGATGCCTCCCGCAGCGACGAATGTCAGAAGGACGGGGATCAGATCATGACCTGCTCTTGCTTCAGTTATGATGACTATAAGACATACGATGATGAGAACTGACGTGAGCAGTACCGTGATATACCTGTTGCCTTCGAACATGCTGAATGCCGTGCCGGTATTTCTTACATAGTACAAACTCATCCAGTCTCCGATGAGAGGGATCCTCTCGCCGGGCTGCATGTTTGTCCTTACCAGATATTTCGTTATCTGATCGGCTGCGATCACAAGCAGCGCGATCAGCGGATACATGATCTTTTTCATCGCTACAAAAGTATAGCATTATTTCAATGCGAAAGCATTATTTCGATATTTAGGTATACGGAGCGGAGCGCAGATGGTATACTGATGACAATGAAAAAGGAAAAAAGCGGACTCAGGAAAAAACTGGCAATAAGCATGACGCTTTTCGCGATCCTGCTCATGATCCTCATCGGAGGTCTTGTGTGCGGGCGCTATTATACTGCCCGCATGAAAGGGTTCAACGATGATGCGTTCGAATTCGCCCGTACAGCTGCCGACATGATAAACGGAGACAAGGTCCAGGGCTATGTCGAAACATTCGAAAGAGACAACCATTACTACGGGATCCAGTCATACCTCAACTCCGCCCAGAAAGAGACTCTCGTAAAGTACTACTATGTGGTCATACCGCACGAAGATTATATGGTATATGTCTGGGATGCCGGGGATCCGGATGATGCGTATACTCTGGGATTCCACGAAAAGTATCAGAGCGAAGAAGACAAAGAGGCGATACTGGCTGCAATGACGGATGAACCGCCTGATGAAGTGGTGATATCTGCTGATGACCTGTACGGATTCATAGCATCGGCGTATACCCCGGTATACAACAGCAAGGGAGAAGCTGTTGCCGTTGCGTGCGCGGATCTTCCTCTGCCTGGACTGATCAGAGGCATAGTGATCTATCTCGCCATGCTGATACTGAGCGTTGCCGGAGCTACTCTGGTGGCGACGCTGATGCTTTACGCCACTATCGACAAAGGCGTGGTCGGTCCGATAAGGATACTCAAGAACAGCGCCGAGAAGATGGTGGATAACCTCGAAAGCGACGAAGAGATAAACATCGACATAAAGACGGGCGATGAGATCGAAGACCTTGCGAACGCGTTCACCAAGATGGACGGAGATCTCAGAGAGTACATAAAGGATCTTTCGGTCATTACAGCCGAAAAGGAAAGGATAGGAGCTGAGCTCAATGTCGCGGCGGACATACAGAAGAGCATGCTTCCGCTCATATTCCCGGCGTTCCCTGATATCCCTGAATTCGATCTTTACGCGTCGATGGACCCTGCCAGGGAGGTAGGAGGCGACTTCTACGACTTCTTCATGGTAGACGA
>CACYHM010000330.1:0-795 GCA_902774195.1 uncultured Eubacteriales bacterium | reverse complement strand
GCCGACGTTTCGGGCAAGGGAATACCGGCTTCGCTGTTCATGATGATCTCCAAGATATTCATCAAGAACAATATACAGTCAGGGATGAGTCCTTCCGAGGCGCTCAAAAAGGCCAACGAGCAGCTGATCGAGAACAATACGGTCGAAATGTTCGTCACCGTATGGCTTGCTGTGTTCAATATAAGGACGGGGAAGGGCATCGCCGCCAACGCGGGGCACGAGCACCCGGCGCTCAGAAGAAACGGCGGTCTGTTCGAGATGATCAAATACAAGCACGCTCCTGCAGTGGGCATGATCGAGGGCATACAGTTCAAAGAGCATGAATTCGACCTCTCCGCCGGGGACACTCTGTTCGTATATACCGACGGAGCTACGGAAGCCACGAACGAATCCGATGAGTTCTTCGGCGAGGACCGCCTGCTTGCCGCTCTGAACGACTACCCTGATCAAGAGCCTGAAGACGTACTCATTTATGTGAAGAACTGTATAGATGAATTCGTCGGCAAAGCGCCGCAGTTCGATGACATCACCATGCTCGCCTTCAAGTATAACGGCTCGAAGCTGACGCTTGACGAAGTGCGCGACAACATGTGAGCCTGCGGCAGCCGGTATTACATAACGGCTTATGAACAAAAGATATGCAGATCATTACGGTCCTGCATATCTTTTTCGTTGTGCTGCATTCTGCTTTTTCCGGTATTTAACTCTGGTCTATAATGCGGTATAATGCTCTTGTTTATTATCACCGGAAAGGAAAGGGGCGAAAATGGCTTCTGATATAAGAGAAAAGATCAT
>CACYHM010000329.1:1341-3730 GCA_902774195.1 uncultured Eubacteriales bacterium | reverse complement strand
CGGCCTTAGCCTTGTCACCGGACTCTACCGCAGCGAGGAATGCCTTCTCAGCTTCCTTGATGTGGTTCTTGACTCTGGTGTTTCTTGCTGTCTTCTTGTCGATTACGCGGATTCTTTTCTTTGCGGATTTAATGTTTGCCATTAGTTATTTACCCCACTTTCATTGATAATGCATTAATTCGCAAGCGCTATTATATGATACCGTTTCAAATAAAACAAGGGATTTATGCATGTTTTTTGCACAAATCCCCGGTGTGTTATGCATGCTGTCAGAACTCGATGTCCAGTTCTACCGGGCAGTGGTCGCTGCCGTATATGTCTGTCAGTATCTCCGCGTCCTTCACCTTGTCCGTCAGCCTGTCCGAGATGATGAAATAGTCTATCCGCCACCCCGCGTTCCGCTCTCTTGCCTTCATCCTGTAAGACCACCACGAATACGTCACCGTATCTGGATAAAGATGGCGGAAGCTGTCGGTGAAGCCGGCGTCCAGAAGTTCTGTCATCTTGCCGCGCTCCTCGTCCGAGAAGCCCGCGTTGCCCCTGTTCGGGCCCGGGTTCTTGAGGTCTATCTCGTTATGCGCCACGTTGAGATCCCCGCAGTATATGACAGGTTTCTTTTTATCCAGAGCGGTCATATAGGATCTCATGGCATCCTCGAACTCGCAGCGGTAGTCTATCCTCTTGAGACCGTCCTGAGCGTTCGGCACGTAACAGCAGATCAGATAGAACTCCGGATACTCAAGGGTTATGACCCTGCCTTCATCATCGTGTTCCCCCTCTATGCCGTATGCGACAGAGAGAGGCTCTCCCATAGTTTTCTTTGCGAATACCGCCGTGCCCGAGTAGCCCTTCTTCTCTGCGCAGTTATAGTATTCATAATAATCTTCGGGATGGAAGTTTGCCTGCCCCATCTGCATCTTAGTCTCCTGAAGGCAGAAGAAGTCGGCGTCCAGATCTCTGAATATATCTTCGAATCCCTTTCCAAGCACGGCGCGAAAGCCGTTCACGTTCCAGCTTATAAATCTCATATGTATTCCCCTGTTTATTCTATCTTGAACGGGACCGCCATCCAGTCCTTGTAGCTGTCTATGCCGCGGATTATCGCGTAGCCTGTCCCCTCAGTCTCGTTGCGCACGAAGGATATCTCGTAGTGCATGCCCTTCCTGAGCTTTTTGCCGTCATAGTTCACCTGGACCTTAGGTATCGCCCTGTGGTTTATGAGCTTATAACTGTCCTTGTCGAACTTTATATCGCATTCTTCTATAGATACAGCATCCTTCTTTCCCTTCGCATAGGTCGAGTAGACCTTGTCGGGATCGATGTACCATATGTCGTGATCGACATTGCCTTCTATGCCTCCGATCTTTGCATCTTCGGCGCACTGCCAGAACATATAGTTGCCCTTGACATCGCAGCTGCCTCCGTACTGAGCGGCCCATATGAATTCCATGTCGTCGAGTATGGTCGAATCCATGTAATTGGTGAGCATGTCGTAATTGGCGTAGACGCAGGCCTCGTATCCCGCCGTCTCGACGGTATCGCAGAACGCGACGACGATGTCATGGTAATTCGAAGCCGCCGGCATCTCGCCCGCATCGACCTTCTCCTGAAGTCTGCCTCCGTCCAGCAGCTCGTAGTCTATGACAAGCGGCATGTCTATATCGTAAGGCTCCACGAGTTCGATCAGGTACTTTGCCTCTTCGACGGCTTCCTCTTCATTGAGCGCCTGCGAGAAGAAATACGCGCCGGTCATGATGCCTGCCCTGTTCGCGCCCTTCATGTTCTTTTTGAAGTCGGCATCCTCAACGAGCTCTCCTGTCTCGCTCTTCCTGAAGCCTGCGCGCACGAACACGAAGTCCGCCTCGCTCGACTTCACCTTCTTCCAGTTGATGTTCCCTTCCTGGAATTCCGAAACGTCGATGCCGTGCACCTTGATGAAATTCTCGTAGCGCTTGTCGTGGGTCAGCCCTTCATCGTTCAGGTGTATCTTGGATATGCCTCCTACGTACGAGATCACTCTGAGCACCAGCGCAACAAGGCAGATCACAAGGACCGCTATCACCGCGAGCCTCAGCCTGACGATCGGCGCTTTCTTTCTTCTGACCGGTCTTTTCCTTCCCTGCTGTTCCTTTGCCTCAGCAGCTTTCTGCCTGGCTCTGGCGCGTCTTCTTTCTATATCTTCGTCTCTGCTCGTTCTCGACATCTTCTGTTAAAAATCCTCTGTATGCATGTACGGCATGAGTTCTTTTTCGAACTCAACTCTGTGATGTTTCGTATAGATGCCCGGAAGACCTCCCGTGTGCATGAATATGACATCCGAGCCCTTCGCTATGGCGCCGCTTCTCGCTCCGTCGACTATGGCCTCAAAGGTCTTGCCCGTATAGCACGG
>CACYHM010000329.1:0-1272 GCA_902774195.1 uncultured Eubacteriales bacterium | reverse complement strand
AGGAGCTCTTCGTCCTCGTGTCCGGCCTCTCCGTAAGGAAGCACGTTCACGCCGGTCAGGCTGAGCTTTGAGCCGCATTCCCTGAGTCCTATCAGAAGCCCGATGTATGTGGCCATGCTGCCGATGGTGACGTAAACGGACGCCTCAGGTATGCCCGCTTCCTTTGCCTGTCTGTCGAGCTCCATCGCGCACTCCACATATCCCAGTATGCCGAGTTCGTTCGAACCTCCCATAGGCACGTAGTATACCTTCTCGCCTTCTGCCTCGTATCTTTCTATGATCTTCTTTCTGCCGGTCTCCATGTCCTTTACGAAGTGGACATTGCATCCCAGCATACCGTCGAGCAGCAGGTTGGCGCTGATCTCTCCCGGATATCCATCCGCCGTGATGATAGCAGACTTAAGACCGTATTTCGCCGCGACAGCAGCTGTCAGCCTGCCGTGATTCGTCTGGGCGCCTCCCTCTGTGATGAGCATGGTGGCTCCCTGATCGAGGGCATCCTTCAGAAAGTACTCGAGCTTTCTGAGCTTGTTTCCTCCCGTGGCAAGGTTGGTCAGATCGTCCCTTTTGCACCATACATTTACTCCGAGATCCTCCGATACATTAGCGAGGTGCTCGAGCGGCGTCGGAAGGTGCAGTGCGAGGTGCTCGAGCGGCGTCGGAAGGTGCAGTATCTCTATCTTTTCGTGTCCAAACAGCATAGATCGTCCTCCTTGAGCTGTGGTTTGTGCATCACGGCAGCGCCGCATCAATCATCAGCATTTATTATATCAAAGATGGAACTCAGTCGGATACATATTGCAAAGAAAATGTTCAGCAACGCCAGATGAGGCCGAACGGATAATTCGGGTGTAATATCCAGGCAGTTCCTTTCCTCCTTACACCATTTTCATTGTCTGACCATCAAAAACAAACGTCCGGCGCAGAACAATAGCCTCGTTGTGTATGGATCATCAGTTCTTGATAACTCATACACATTTTTGTCTACCCTGGCTCTGAAAAGCGCTTTGGAGCCATACGATTTGTGTATCAGCAAGTCGGTTCGCAAAAATGATACACAACTTTTCCCAGAATCCTGTGTATCACTTTCAGGATATATCAGAGCCATACACATAATCAGCTGTTCATGAGCCTATATCTGTCCGCATACGGACACTTTTGTGTATGGCTGACCGGGATCCGCCATTTGATACACAAACACGGCTAAAAAGGGAGGTCTGTTTCAGGGCGCACAAAAAGGCGCCGCAATGGCGCCTATACTGTGTTCCGGAT
>CACYHM010000328.1 GCA_902774195.1 uncultured Eubacteriales bacterium | reverse complement strand
GAACCAGATCAGGACCGGTACGGTGAGCCAGGCTTATCTTTTTTCGGGCACGCACGGCACGGGAAAGACGAGCACGGCGAGGATACTCGCGAAAGCCGTAAACTGCACCGGCGGAGTCAGTGAGCCTCCGTGCGGCAGATGCGATAACTGCGAGGCGATACGCGAGGGCAGGTTCGTAGATGTGATCGAGCTCGATGCGGCGTCAAACAACGGCGTCGATGACCTCAGGGCCATCATCGAGATGGTCAAGTACCCGCCGACGATCGGAAAGTACAAGGTGTACATAATCGATGAGGTGCATATGCTTTCGACGGCGGCCGAGAACGCATTCCTGAAGACCCTCGAGGAACCGCCTGAACACGCAATATTCATCCTGGCGACAACGGACCCTCAGAAGGTCAGGCAGACGATACGCTCGCGCTGCATGCAGCTGAACTTCAAGAGAGTCACCGAGGACGAGCTGATCGAGGGCATGGACAGGATATGCGCGAAAAGAGGCATATCCGCGACAAGGGACGCGCTCGCGACCATAGCGTCAAGAGCGGACGGCTCTGTAAGAGATGCGCTTTCGATACTCGAGCAGTGCATCGCGGCAGGCGACAAAGAGCTTACAAGAGCAGCTGTTCTCGAATACACCGGAGCCGCGGGAGAGGATTTCTTCCTTGCTCTGACCGGAGCGGTCATAGCACACGACGCCGGAAAGGCCCTCATATATATAGACGAGATCGTAAAGAGGGGCAAGGATACGCGGCAGATACTCAAGGACTGGCTCAGGCACATGAGGGACCTCATGATAGTCAAATACGTCGGAAAGGCCGAGCGCATAATCGGCGCTTCGACCGAGAACATAGACAGACTGAGAACCCAGGCCGAGGGAGTGGATGCGGTATTCATCGAAAAGGCGATCAGACTCATCTCCGAATACATCAACATAGGAAGGTATTCGGAAAGGCCGAGGATACTCCTCGAGACGGCGGCGGTCAGACTGGCTGCGCCTCAGGGCGGCATCTCAGCTGTAAAAACGGGCGGTGACGGACCTGCGGCAAAGACGGTAAAGGCGGCCCGGCCTGAGGGCAGACCCGCTCCCGCAGCAGAGCCTGAAGACGATGTTCCTGCAGGCGAGGCCCTTGCTGACATGATAGCATCGGCGCCGAGAGAACAGACAGGGGATCCCGCCGGGATGTGGGACCTCATAGTGCGCGAGATGTCTGCCTCGGACAAGAGCTTTATGGGCCTGATCGGAAGGAATTCCGCGGCGTCCGCTTTCGATGCAGGACAGCTGATCGTAAAGGTGAGTCCGGGCAAGCTGAGCTTCGCCGAGGATATGAAGCCGGATATAAACCGTGTCGCGAAGGAGCTGTTCGGACCGGATATATACGTTGACCTCAAAGGCGGCGAGATCAGAAAGTCCGCGGCGCCTCAGACAAACAACGGCATATCCGAGGACGAGACATCCAGGATACTGGACGAAGACATAAGCGTGAACGAAGTAATGGAAGATGTCGAAGAACTGTTCGGCATAAAACCGGTCCTGGAGGACTGACTGAAACATACAGGAGGATAAAATGGGAAAAGGAATGAGAGCCGGCAAGAAGCCTAAAAACAGACAGGGCGGCGGCGACATGCAGAAACAGCTGAAGCAGCTGCAGGCCATGCAGGCCGAGATGGAGCAGACACAGGCAGAGCTCGAAGAAAAAGAAGTGACAGCAACTGCCGGCGGCGGCGCCGTAGAAGTGACAGTCAACGGAAAGAAAGAGATCACGAAGCTGACGATCGACAAGGACGTAGTCGATCCTGACGACGTCGAGATGCTGCAGGATCTTGTCATAGCTGCCGTAAACGAGGCTATGAGACAGATCGCTGAACTCGAGGAGTCCGAGATGAACAAGATCACGGGCGGCTTCGGCGGACTCGGCGGATTCGGATTCTAGGATGAGACAGTATCCGCGTTCTCTCAACAGACTCATAAACGAACTGGGCAAGCTGCCGGGCATCGGAGGCAAGACTGCGCAGAGACTCGCTTTTCATGTGCTGAGCCTTTCGGAGCGCGAGGCAGAAGCTCTGGCGTCGGCCATCATGGAGGCGAAGCAGACTCTGCATTACTGCAGCGTCTGCGGGAATCTTACCGACAGGGACGTCTGCGGAATATGCTCGGATGAGTCGAGAGACAGGTCGGTCATCTGCGTGGTGGAGACACCTCAGGATGTAATGGCGATGGAAAGGATACGCGAGTTCAGAGGAACGTATCACGTGCTCCATGGGGCCATATCTCCGGCCGAGGGCATCGGACCTTCGGACATCAATCTGAAGAGTCTGATCGAAAGGCTGCAGAGATCGGATGATGTGAAAGAGGTCATCATCGCGACCAATCCGAACATCGAAGGCGAAGCG
>CACYHM010000327.1 GCA_902774195.1 uncultured Eubacteriales bacterium | reverse complement strand
ATGTCTCTGCATCCTCTCCTTCGCCCTTCTTATACACCTTTATGACCGGCGGGTTGAGTATGTCCCTTATCTCAGACTTCATCCCGGCAAAGTCCTCTTTGCACTTCTCTATGAACTCCGGATGCTTCAGCGCCTCGGCAGCCACCTCTCTGGCGAGCTCGCTCATCATATAAGGATTCACCATCTTGCGAACGTATCCGATAAGATTCTTGTGAGCGATGATGTAGCCTGCCCTGATCCCCGCGAGGCCGTAACCTTTCGAAAGAGTCCTCACGACAGCGAGGTTCGGATATTTAGAGAACAGCTGCACCGCGGAATTCTCCTTCGGCATGAAGTCGCCGTAAGCCTCGTCGATTATGACCGTGATGTCCTTCCTGAGAGCTTTCGCGATGATCTCTTCTATCTCTTCTATATCTATGCACTGCCCGGTCGGGTTGTTCGGATTGTCGATGTATATGAAATTGTAGCTCTTGCCCGGCATCGAAGCCGCCGCGTACTTGTCGGCGATGAAGTGCATCGAAAGGAATTCGTATGTATCGAACCTGAAATTGAACTCCTTTTTGAGCTGGTAAGGCGCGTAGTCGATGCCTATCATCTCGGCGTGCATGTAGTAGTCGGTGAACTGCGGCGAAACGCCCAGCACCATCGAATCATGCGTATCGAAGATGTTGTTTATGATGTACAGCGCGTTGATGCTGCCGTCGGTCAGCAGGATGTTGCCGCGCTCGACATCGATCATGTCCTTCCAGCAGCCGCGTATCGCGTCGTAGATGGCGTCGCTGTGCGGATAAGGACCGAGCCGCGCGGGGTCGAATTCCCTGAAGACCTTTTCACATTCGGGCGGGAATCCGTACGGATTGCATCCCTCGCCGCAGTCGACTCCTCCCGGCGGCAGTTCGATGTGCTCCATCGCATAGCTTATGTATTCCTGTTCGAGCAGTTCTTTTCTGATCTTCATGGCGCGCCTCCCCGCATGGTCGATGTGATACCTTGATAATAGCACAAGTCCGTTGTTGACATAACACTCTTTTCGTATATACTGTGTATATACAGGAGGTGAGGTCTATGCAACTTACTCTCAAGCAATGGGGAAACAGCTGCGGTGTCCGCTTTACCAAGGAATTCATGAAGCAGGCCGGAATAAAAGTCGATGATACTCTGGATGCGGAAGTAGTCGACGGCAGGATCATTCTTACCCCGGGTTTCCGGCACAGAAGCCTCAGGGAAAGAGCCGCTGAATACGGCGGCGATCTGAATATTTCAGGTGAGTTCGACTGGGGCGAACCGGTCGGCAGAGAGGTATGGTAGATGGTAAAGGCAGAGCAGGGCGATCTGCTTAAGATTACGGGAATGTCCTTTCCTGTAATGGTAGTAAGCAACGACCTTTTCAACGGATCCGGAACAGCTGTAGTATGCCCTGTTCAGAAGAATGCAGCGCCCGGACCTCTTCATATCGAGCTGAAAGACTGCCCGGTCGAAGGTTATGTCATGTGCGAATACATGAAACTGGTGGATCTGCGCGTCAGAAGGTTCAGTAAGATAGCGGGCGTCCATGACTTTGATATCATGAACATTTCTGATGCCGTGATGGGTATTTTTGATTATCAGAACAATTGACAGAGGATATTGACCATGGAAAATAAAAAAACTGTGCTGCTTGGCATAAGCGGCGGGATATCCGCCTACAAATCGGTGTATGTGGCGAGCGGGCTCAAGAAAAAAGGCTATAATGTGCGCGTCGTCATGACGGAGAACGCCGCGAAGTTCGTGTCGCCTCTTACCTTCGAGACCATGAGCTGCGGCAAGGTCGTCACGGATGTGTTCGATCCGCGAAACGACACTCCGACCGAGCACATAGAGCTGAGCCACGAGGCCGACCTCATACTCATAGCTCCCGCTACCGCCAACACTATCGCAAAGCTCGCGCACGGCATCGCCGACAACATGCTGACGACCACGGTCCTCGCGGCCACATGTCCGAAGCTGATCTCGCCTGCGATGAACACCGACATGTTTGAGAACCCTGCCACGCAGGACAACCTCAACATACTGCGCGACTACGGCTTCGACATCATCGAGCCTGCGTACGGGATGCTGGCCTGCGGAGTCGAGGGCAAGGGCAAGATGCCCGAGCCTGATGTCCTGATCAGCTACGTAGAGCAGTGGATCTCAAAG
Organism: uncultured Eubacteriales bacterium; assembly: GCA_902774195.1. Next base: position 229 of record CACYHM010000327.1, on the reverse strand, counting down.
CCTAAGGACATGAATGGCCTCAAAGTGCTTGTGACCGCCGGCCCGACCGAAGAGGCTGTCGATCCGGTCCGCTATATCACCAACCACTCGAGCGGCAAGATGGGCTACGCGCTTGCGAGGATGGCCGCGCGAAGAGGAGCCGAGGTGACGCTGGTGTCCGGCAGGACAGCGCTTCCGCGCGAGCCTTTCGTTGAGACTGTCGACGTGCTGAGCGCGGAAGACATGTTCA
>CACYHM010000326.1 GCA_902774195.1 uncultured Eubacteriales bacterium | reverse complement strand
CTCGCGGAAGAGGATCACCCGGGAGGCACGGTAGTCACAGACAGCATCACTTCCGATGAGCTGCACGATTTCCTCGAAAAGAACCTCGGACTACGACACCTCAGATATAAAAGAGGCTACAGGAACGTCATAGGCAAGGCAAAGGAGCTCCGCGAGCAGGGAGAAGACGCATTCCTCGCGATAGAGACATCAGGCCACGCCGCATATTCAGACAATTACTTTCTGGACGACGGAGCTTTCCTCGCGGTGCAGATCGTGATCAACGCCGCAAGGCTGAAGAAAAAGAAAAAAGACATAACGGCGCTGATAAAGGGACTGAAATCACCTGCCGAGTCGAAGGAATTCAGACTGAAGATAAAAGCCGAAGACTTCAGGAAGTACGGCATGGGAGTGCTTGAGGATTTCGAGAAGTGGGCAGAGTACTCGAACAGATTCGAGGTCGTCAGGCCGAATTACGAGGGCGTGAGAGTCAACTACAGACTCGACGGCGCATGCGGATGGTTTCTGCTGAGGATGTCCCTGCACGATCCGGTGATGCCTCTCAACATCGAGTCTGATGAAGAGGGGGGCGTCGAAAAGGCTCTCGCCGAAATACGCGAATTCATGAAGGGATATAAAGAGATAGAGCTCTGATGGCAAAGAAGGCAAGATCGAGAAACGCAAGGATAAGACGCGGGGCAGAGAATGTCATCATGTTGTGCCTGGCCGCGATAGTAGTCATATCGGGATGGAAGATCTATACCATAACGCGCGAATATCACAAAGGGCAGCAGGTATACAGGAAGATCTCCGAGCAGACAGCGGCGCAGGGCTTTACGGGCGACATAGACTGGGACAAGCTCAGGAAGATCAACCCCGATGTAGTCGGCTGGCTCTATTATGAGGACACTGTCATCGACTATCCTGTTGTCAAGGGACAGGACAACGACAGATATCTGTATACTCTGTTCGACGGGAGTGTCGGAGGATTCGGCACACTGTTTGCCGATGCCGAGACCGAGGCGCCGTTCAGGCAGTTCAACACTATAGTATACGGCCATCACATGAGGGACGGATCGATGTTCGCGCCGCTCAAGAGGCTCAAGGCGAGCTCGTACGCCGAAGAGCATCCGCAGCTCGAGCTGATAACACCGGAGGGAAAGTTCCACCTTGTCATATGGGCCTTCCTCAATCAGCCGGCTGACAGCCAGATATACATGACCAACATACAGGATAAGGATGAAAGAGCCGCATACCTTGAGCTCATCGAAGATCTGGCGGACTACACCATGGACGTTGAGGTCGGCGTGGACGACAGGCTGGTCATACTTTCCACCTGCGCCTATGAATACCAGGATGCGCGCTACATGGTGGTCGGCAAGATGGTCCCGTGGGACGGCCAGAATATCAACATGAGCTATGATGAGCCTGAAGAGGCGGAAGCGGATGATGCGGAGAACGCCGAAGACAGCGATGCTGACGAATAACACAGGCGCAGGGCCCGTTCGAATAACGCCGCGCATATACAATTGACCGCCGGAATATGATAAAATAAATGTGCTTTCCAATGGGCGGCATGCCGCCTGAGAAGATACGGAACAAGTGAAAGGATGAAATTATGGACTATAAAATGACTATCGCCGGACTCGAGAGACATCTGCCTCTCTGCAAGGTAACAGACGACCTTTATATTGCTGGATTCATTATGTTCAATGATGTCGAGATCACCGAAGCGTGCGCAAAAGAGCTTCTGGCAAAGGCGCCTGACTTCGATGTGCTGATCACAGCCGAGAGCAAGGGCATCCCTCTGGCATATGAAATGTCCCGCCAGTCGGGCAAGCCGTACATCGTCGCGCGCAAGGGAGTGAAGCTCTACATGACAGACGCGGTCATGGTGCATGTGAAGTCCATAACCACATCAGGCGTCCAGACTCTCTGCCTCGGCAGGGACGAGAGGGAACTGATGAAAGGCAAGAAGATCCTGATCGTCGATGACGTGATTAGCACGGGCGAATCGCTGAACGCGCTCGAGAAGCTGGTCGAGACGGTAGGCGGCGATATCGTCGGCAAGTTCACCGTGCTCGCCGAGGGAGAGGCGGCCGACAGGAAGGATATCACATATCTTGAGTATCTTCCGCTTTTCACTCCGGACGGAAAACCGAAATAGAAAAATGCAGGAAATCGTTGAAATTTCAAGCCTCCGCAAGCGGGGGCTTTTGGTTTGAACAATTAATAACGAGATTGTTTTGTATTTGGTACACAAATTAGACCTTTAAATTTGAGTTTTTCCACAAAAAGTGTTGACACACAATCTTCACAATGCTATCATCACGCTGTACACAAAATCTGTGCACTTATAAAGGAGACCAAATGTATTTCAGCTCAGGCGTAATCGTAATCAGCATTATCAGCGTCCTTCTGGTCGG
>CACYHM010000325.1 GCA_902774195.1 uncultured Eubacteriales bacterium | reverse complement strand
CTTGCCTCAATATTCGGCATAACATGGCCGCATGAGCCCTTTTTCAGATATCTGTAAGTTTCGCTCGCGATCGTAGGTGACGTCTCTGTGAGGCCATATCCCTGCACCGTAAGTATTCCCAGGCTGTTCAGTCCTTCCTGTACTACAGGGTCAAGCGCAGCTGCTCCATTGATGAAGAACCGCATCCTGCCCCCCATCTCGTCAATTATCTTCTTGAACATGATCTTCCTGAGGTTGATGCCGATTTTATCGGCCGCACTGCAGATCTTCTTCGCCGTCTCGACCTGCTTCGTCTTCCCCTGCTTCTCGATCCCTTTGCATATCTTTTTGTACATGTTCTCAAGGAGCAGCGGAACACTCATCATGACTGATACATGATACTCCTGCATGTTCTTCGCTATGTATTTAAGGCCGTCTGTAAAGCAGGTCGTGAGGCCCTGAGACAGGAACGTCACGAGCCCCATGAAGCCGTAGATATGATGAAGCGGAAGGATCATCATGTCCACATCGTCCGGGAAGAACAATTCTTCACAATTCATTCCGTAGTTGCAGCTCATCAGGTTCCGGTGCGACAGCATGACGGCTTTTGATCTCTCAGTCGTTCCTGACGTGAAGAGCAGATACGACATCTTGTCTCTGTCGATCTCCGCGTCAAGAAATGATCTGTCCCCGGCGGAAACGGCTGTCTGTCCTTCTTCCAGCAGGTCCTCCACCGGACAAAACCTTCCTGCCGCTTCAGGTGCGATCACTTCCGCGCCATCCATCGCAAAAGCCTGCTCGAGCTCAGTGGACCCATCCTCAAATATCTCAGTCAGCATCTTCACATGCTTTTTATCATAGAATACAGCCTTGGCGTGACTCCTTTTGAAGCAGCTCACGAGCTCATCCTTCTGAAGCGCTTTGTCCAGCGGTACCGCGACCCCTACTCCGCACGCTGCTGCCATATCAGCAAGGACCCACATATAGCTGTTTTCACCTACTATGGCGACAGGTGCATCCTTAAGGCCGTGCTTTATCAGCGCCGTCCCAAGGAATCCCATTTCCCGGAACATATCACGATAAGTCGTGTTCTTGTATTCCGGCTCGGGGCTGCGCCTGGTCTTTGTTATGAAAGCAATATGGTCAGCATATTTCTTGGACGAATACTCCATGAGCTCACGCATATCTGTGAATTCAAAGAATCTCTTTTCCAGACCGTAATCTTGTTTATATCCGTTCATCATTCTGCCTTTCTCAAGTTTTACCCTATACAAGTTTGTCTGCTTATCTGAAAACGCCCTCCATTATATCAAGCGCTTCATCTATTTCATTATACGATATGATGAGCGGCGGTAAAAGCCTTACTTTGTCTGAAGCGGTTAGCACCATGACTCCCTTTGAAAGAAGTTCTTTCGCGGCATCTATCGGCTTCTTTCCCCTCAGAACTATACCGACCATGAGCCCGAGTCCTGTTGTTTTCTCTACTCCTTCCATGTCATCGAGCCTTTGCCTTATGTGATCGCCCTTAGCCCTGACTTCGGCAAGTAATTCGTCATCGATCGTGTCGAGCACATAATTCGCGCCAGCACAGCAGACAGGGTTCATCCCGAAAGTACACCCGTGGTCGCCAGGCTTAAGTACTTCTGCAAACTGCGCGTTACAGATGACGCCGCCGATCGGAAGGCCGTTCCCGATCCCTTTCGCAAATGTTACCATATCCGGCTCGATCCCATATTGCTGGTATGCGAAAAATGTTCCGGTACGCCCGATGCCGGTCTGTACCTCATCGACTATAAGAGCTATGTCTTGTTCTCTGCAGAACTCAGAGACATACTGCACGTATTCTTTATCCAGGGCATTCACTCCACCCTCACCCTGCACGAGCTCCATTATGACAGCACACGGCAGTACTTCAGCCGAGAGTTTTCTCAGGTCATCGATGTCGTTCGCCTTCGCGTAATAGAATCCCGGGGCAAACGGATCAAAATCCTTATGGTAATGATCCTGCCCCGTTGCTGTTATTGCTGCGATAGTCCTTCCGTGGAATGAATCCTTAAGTGATATTATCGCATTTCTTCCTTCTTTTATAACATTACCGTACTTTCTCGCGATCTTGAAAGCGGCTTCATTAGCTTCAGCCCCCGAATTTGCGAACAGGACTTTGCTCATTCCGGTCCTTTTCACAAGCTTCTCAGCAAGCTCTATGCCAGGCTCCGAATAATACAGATTTGATATATGCTGGTATTTCCCCAGCTGCTTTGTGACAGCATCGACCCACCCGGCTTCAGCATATCCAAGCGAAACAACGCCTATCCCGGAAGTCATATCGATGTATCTCTTTCCCTCAACATCAAAGACTTCTGCGCCTGAGGCATGGTCCACGGCCATATCAAAGCGGCCGTACATGTTTACTATATATTTTTTAT
>CACYHM010000324.1 GCA_902774195.1 uncultured Eubacteriales bacterium | reverse complement strand
ACCTTTTCTTCGATGGTCTCGTCGCCGTCCATGCACTTTCTGTCCATCTCGCCCAGGAACCTCGACTCGGTCTGATAGTCGGTCCTGCCGTATACCGTGCGCACCTGCGCGCCGGTGAGGTAGAGTTTCTTCATCGCCCTGGTGATCCCCACATAGCAGAGCCTGCGCTCTTCTTCCATGCTGTGGTCCTCGTCGAAGGCGCCCGCTCCCGGGAACATGCCGTTTTCCATGCCCGGCATGAACACCACAGGGAATTCCAGCCCCTTCGCGGAGTGCAGCGTCATGAGAACGACTGCATCCTCATCCTCGTCGTGGTTGTCTATATCCGACATCAGGGCTATCTGCTCGAGGAAGGCCGAAAGCTCGGTCTGCCGTCCTGCTTCAGCGCCCTCTCCCATGAGCTCGATCCTCTCCCTTTCCATCTCTTCACGTAAGGCTTCTACGCTTCCGTCAGCAAGTCCCTTCTCGAACTCGGCTATGACGGTCTTGAATTCCATTATGTTCTCTATCCTGCCCTCTGCCTCGATGGTGCCGGCGTTTTCGAGAGCTTTGAGATATCCCGAGCGGTTCAGCACATTGTCGTAGATGTCGCTGATGGCAAGATTGTCCTCTTCGTTTCTGAGGTCTTTTATCATGGAGGTGAGTTCACCGATCGCGTTCCTGACCTTAGGTCCGAACGTCGCAGTGAGCTCCGGATCGCATATCGCTTCAAATACGGACATGCCGTAGGCCTTCGCGTACTCCTCTATGCCCGCGAGAGTCTTGCCGCCGACGCCGCGCTTAGGCTCGTTGATGACCCTCAGCATGGATATATTGTCTTCCGGATTCTCGATGAGCCTCAGATAGGCCATCACGTCCTTTATCTCCTTTCGGTCGTAGTATCTGAGACCGGCGAGCACCCTGTAAGGTATGCCGCGGAAGCTGAATTTCTCTTCGAAGCTCCTCGACTGGGCGTTCTTTCGGTAGAGTATCGCTATGTCCTTATAGCTGTACCCCTCGTCTATGAGCCTTTCTATCTCAGCGCCTGTCCAGTAGGCCTCCTGTTTCTCGTCAGCCAGCCTTCTGTAGGTGACGGGCAGTCCGTCCTCTCTGTCAGTCCACAGCGCTTTGGTCTTCCGCTCTTTGTTGTTCTTTATGACGGAATTGGCGAGCTTCAGTATATTGCCGTCCGATCTGTAGTTCTGCTCGAGCCTGACTGTGAACACATCTCCGAAGTCGTGCTCGAAGTCGAGGATGTTGCGGATGTCCGCGCCTCTCCACTGGTAGATGCACTGATCGTCGTCTCCGACCACGCAGAGATTCCCGTGCTTCGAAGCCAGCATCCTTATGAGCTTGTACTGCAGATAGTTGGTATCCTGGTACTCATCAACCATGATATACCTGAAGCGGTTCGCGTAATGGTCGAGTATGTCCCTGTTCTGCTCGAGCAGCTTCACGCCGTTCCACAGAAGGTCGTCGAAGTCCATGGCGTTTGCCGCCATAAGCTCCTCCTGATAGCGTCTGTAGACCGCGTATATCATCTTCTCGTAAGGGAGTCCCGTGCTCTGAGCGAGGAATTCCTCCGGGCCTTCCTCTCTCTCCTTGGACTTGCTGATCACCGCGATGACCATGGATACCGGAGCGATCTTGTCGTTTATCTCAAGCTCCCTGCATATCCTCTTGATGAGGGTTTTTCTGTCCGTCTCGTCATATACGGTGAAGCCTGATCTGTATCCGAGCCTGTCGGCCGAATACCTCAGCATGCGAAGGCACATGGCATGGAAGGTCATTATCCACATGCCGTATATCTCTCCCACCAGATCCTCTACGCGGCTCCTCATCTCGTTCGCCGCCTTGTTTGTGAAGGTCACGGCGAGTATGCTTCGCGGATCGACACCGTTTTCTATCATGTATGCCATGCGGTGAGTCATGGTCGCGGTCTTTCCCGATCCTGCTCCCGCGAGTATCAGGACAGGCCCGTCTATATGCCTTACCGCCTTATTCTGTTCGCTGTTCAACGTCATGCCCATAGATATGGAAATTTTACCACAATTCATCTGTCTTCAGTGAGATTTCAGGCAAAATTAAGAGACCGCGGATCGCGGTCTCTTTGGGTTTGTGCGATATTCGCTTAAAGAGTCATCTTTTATACAAGACCCTGAGCCATCATAGCCTCGGCAACTCTCTCGAATCCAGCGATGTTAGCGCCAGGTACCAGAGCGTTCTTGTCGCCGTAGTATGTCTCACCAGCCTTAGCGCAAGCGCTGTAGATGTTCTTCATGATCTGGTGGAGCTGATCATAGACAGCCTGATGCTGGAATGCAGTGTGACCTGCGTTCTGGCCCATCTCGATGCAGGAGCAGGCAACGCCGCCGGCGTTAGCTGCCTTAGCAGGACCAACAGCTGTCATGTTCTCGATCAGATACTC
>CACYHM010000323.1 GCA_902774195.1 uncultured Eubacteriales bacterium | reverse complement strand
GGCATTGTCCGGGAAGAATTCCTTGAATTCGCCGTGGAGCTGTGCCGCGAGGGTCTTGTTGTGGGAGATGACGAGCGTCGGCTTCTGTACAGCCTCGATGATCTTCGCCATCGTAAAAGTCTTGCCGGAACCGGTCACGCCCATGAGCGTCTGAGCCGGTGAGCCCGCAAGTATGCTGTCTGCGATCTCCCTAATGGCCTGCGGCTGATCGCCGGTCGGCTCGTATTCACTTTTTACTCTGAATCCAGGCATGCTTCTATTGTACTTAGTCTTTGGTATAGTGCAACGATTTCAGCACAGATTCTACCATAAAACGCATTTGTGAACAAGTGTTCTGATGCACAGCATTTGTATCGTTGCGCGTTGCGTATTTGGCAGAAGTGGTTTACAATTAAGAACCATCATGCTTACCGAATTGGTAAGTTTTTATTTTGTATTCACCGATACGGAACAAATATCAGGACCCTTTTATTCTAAAATTAACAAGGGCAGGCGCACATGCATCTGTGCCTGCATATCGATTCGTTACGGCAGAACGGAGGGGTCAGGTGTCTATACAGCTCAGGCTCAAAGAACTTCGTAAATCCAGAAAGCTCACCCAGGCGGTGGTCGCCGATGGGGTCAATTGTTCTGTTGCGACATATTCGAGATATGAAAGCGGAACGCGCCAGCCGTCTCTGGAGATGGTGCTGAAGCTGGCCGACTTCTTCGGTGTTTCGCTGGATTACCTCTTCGGAAGGACTCCTCCCGACTCTTCCGCCCTGAGCGCCTACGAGGTGGACATGCTCACGAAGTTCCGCAATGCCGCCGGATCTGTCCAGGAAGACGTCGTCGACTTCCTCGATCTCAAGACAAGCAAAAAAGAAGTCCTCAAGAAATAGCTAGTTATGAAAGCGGATATTCTCAGGACTTCTTTTTTATTACTTTATGCCGGCAGGCCTTTTGTCATGCCGGATGCGTCAGTGTCCTTCCGGCTCTGCTCTTCCGGGTCTACTGGTAAGCGAATCCCCCGCCCGCGCTCTGTGCCGGCTCAAAGATAGCCTTCGCCTGCTCGTCAGTGAGCTCAATGCCGAAGACTTCCTTGTAGTAATCCTTCGCCTCGCTGATGACATCTATATCCTGGAACTGAGCTGGATATGCGGTCTTTGCCATCCACAGCAGCGTCACAGGGCAGTCCGCTCCAGGTGTGTAGCTCCTGTACATGCCGAGAGGCATCTTGTAAACATCGTGGTTCGCGACAGCGCTCACCGGGCTCCAGTCGTAGCCCTCGACCGTGTTGTTGTAGAGGTCGTCAGGATAGTAGGTATTGAAGTTTGTGATGAAGATCATGTCCGGATCCCAGTCGTAGACCTGCTCCATGCTGACCGGCACCGAATTGTCCTGGGTCAGCTCTTCGGCGACGTTCTTCGCGCCGATCGCGTCGGCCCACCACTGTCCGAAGAACTGCTTGCCCGATGTGAGCAAGGTCGTATCGCTGTATTGGAAGAGGAAGAAAACATCTTTTCTCTGATCATCGCTGAGGTTCTTCACCCTCTCCTGCACGAGATCGTATATCTCCTGAGACTTCTGCTGTACCGCAGCCGACTTGTCGCTCTCAGGGAACATCTGGCTCAGCAGACCGATCCAGTTGTTGAGAGTCTCGATGCAGTCGTAGTCCCACTTGTTGACGGATACCGCCACCGCGTTGAATCCCGCTTCAGTCAGCTGATCGCCAAGCTCGGCGCTCGATGCGCTGTAGAACACGACGTCAGGCTCGAGCTTCGCGAGCTCTTCCATGTTGACATTCGTGCCGTCGATATATCCCGTCTCGGCTTTCAGGATATCCGGGTAAAGCTGGCCGAGGAGCCCGTTCTTTGCAGCCGTCATGCTCGGCTCAGGCATGCCGACGATCTTATCGGCCGAATCGAAGAATACCGCGAGCACACTCGGCAGAGGGTAGATGTCGCAGACCGCGATCCTCTCGATGTCCTTAGGCACCTTGACCTCCCTGTCCGCGTGGTCGGTGATGGTGACTGTCTTTCCGATCCCGCCGCTCTCATCGATGGTTTTGCCGCACGCAGCGAAAGACACCGTAACCATGCTGAGCATCATTACGAGCGCCAGCAGCTTTGCTGTTGTTTTCTTCTTATTCAGAAAACTCTTCATAATCAGAAACCTCCTTGTAGTTAGAATTGTTTTAATATCGCATCCGGATCTTTGATCAGATCCGGTATGTCGTCACGGTATATGCGGCCCGAAAAGGCCTCGTGCGGAAACGCGATGAACTTCGCCCCCGGCGGGACTATCGGCCGGTAGAGAGGGTCGGCTATGACATATGCCGCGCCCTCGAGTTCCGGGATGATGTCGTCCTCGTCCGGCGTGATGCGGTCGCACTCCCTGAGTATGTCTTCGGGACATTCGGTCGCGCAG
>CACYHM010000322.1 GCA_902774195.1 uncultured Eubacteriales bacterium | reverse complement strand
TTTGCCTGCGCGGCACAGATCGCGATAAACGGGACTCTCAACAAATACGCAGGTTCGGCGGCAAAGGCGACGCTCGTATCGATGACTGTCGGGCTTATCACGACACTTACCGTCATAGCGCTTATCAGCTTGGTCCGCGGAAGGCGGTATGTCTTTGACGGCGGCAGGACCGTGCCATGGACAAGGATGCTCAGACCGTGGATGGTATTCGGCGGCGTAATGAGCGTAGTGGTCGTGGGCGGCAATGCGGTCGTTGCTCCGGCAGCGGGAGCAGGCATAGTTACGGTACTCAATCTGATAGGCATGATGGGCATGGCTCTTTACGTGGATGCCATAGGATTCCTCGGCATAGACAGGAAGCCGGTGACCGTTTCAAAGTTCGCCGGCATGATACTCATGGCAGCGGGAACGGCGGTCATATCGCTGGTATAGGAAGTCGCGATGGACAGGATAAAGATAGCGAGCCTTCAGCTGAAGGTATGCGAAGACAAGTATGAGAATATAGAAAAGCTTGCAGAACTGGTCGCGGACGGCGCGGCGGACGGGGCGGACATCATCAGTCTGCCCGAGATGTGGAACTGTCCGTATCAGACGGATAACTTCCCGCGCTACGCCGAGCCGGAAGGGGACGATTCATGGCTCGCGCTGTCGACGATCGCCCGGAAGAACTCTAAGTATATCGTGGGCGGCAGCATCCCCGAACTCGGAAGCGACGGCAGGGTGTACAACACATGCTACGTGTTCGGCCGCGACGGCAGGCAGATCGGCAAGCACCGCAAGGTCCATCTCTTCGACATCTATGCTCACGGCGAGCAGGTGTTCAGAGAGTCAGATACCCTGACAGGAGGGGACCGTTTCGATACCTTTGAGACTGAATGGTGCCGCATGGCTGTGAACATCTGCTTCGACATAAGGTTCCCGGAGAGTTCGAGGATACCGGCTCTCAGAGGGGCGAAGGTGATATTCAACCCTGCGTCGTTCAACATGACGACAGGCCCTGCGCACTGGGAGACCGTGTTCCGCCAGCGCGCAGTCGAGAACCAGGTGTACATGGTCGGGACCGCGGCGGCAAGGGACAGCGGCGCCTCGTATACGGGCTACGGCCACTCGATAATCACCGATCCGTGGGGAAGGGTCCTCATGCAGATGGATGAGAAGGAAGGCGCATGCGTCACGGAGATCGATCCGGCTTATGTCGACGAAGTGAGGAACAAACTGCCTCTTTTGGATGCGCGCAGGACAGATGTATATGATCTGTGCTATAATAACGCGTATCAGGAGGTGCGTGACGATGGCAAGCAATAAAACAGGCATCAGAAAAGCAAAAGCCAGTTCCGGGCAGGGTCTCGGCGGCGCGCTTCTCAGCATAGTTGCGGTCGGATTCACTCTGGGAGCTGCGCTTATCGGAGCCGCGGTCGCGCTCGGAGAAGCGATCGAAGGCATACAGGCCGACGGGCAGAAAAAGCTCGATGAAAGAAGAGAGGCTGACAGGGAAGAAGTCAGACGCATCATCGAAGCGGAATCAGGTGACGGCCGGCAGTAAAAAGGGGGTAAACAAATGAACGGTTTATTGGCATATGCACAGGAAAACAGCGGCGGTACTTCGACTATATCGTTTGTCTTTGAGATAGCTGCGATAGTCGGGCTGTGGATGATGTTCACAAAGATGAACGAGGACGGCTGGAAGGCCATCATCCCGTTCTACAATCAGTACAAGCTGTGCGAGAAGACTATGGGCGATCCGTGGTACTGGGTGAGACTGTTTGTGGTCATCATACCTTTCATCGGATGGATAGCATATTTCTATTTCAAATATCAGATCGGAAAGGCTGTGGCGAGGTCCTTCGGACAGGCGGACAGCTGGGCGTGGGGATATACCTTCCTCGAACCTGTATTCTACTGCATCACGGGATTCGGACAGTATAACTATTACGGCGTGATGGGAAGCGGCGACACCCGCACAGGCGATGCGCGCGTGGCAAAGACCGTCGACTTCGATGTTACGAAGACGGCTCCTGCCGAACCTGTCGTTACAGCAGCTCCTGCTGAGCCTGCAGCTCCGACAGAGACGGTGATCAATGCAGCGCCGGCCGCGGCGCCTGCTGAACCTAAAGACGTGGAATTCGAGTTCGACCCGTCGGACGATGTATCCGAGTGATCAGCTTCCGTACACGGAATCAGCAAATGAAAAGGATCGTCTCAGCTGAGGCGATCCTTTTATTTGCGCAAATTTTTGAGCACGGCTTCGAAGACTTCGGGGAGGGGAGAGTGGAACTCCATGTAGTCTCCCGTCGAAGGATGTATGAATCCCAGTGTGCCGGCGTGCAGCAGCTGTCCGCTCACTGCAACGCCCGCGACCTTCTGTGACTGCCTTCTCGGTCCGTACATCTCATCTCCTGCAAGAGGGTGAT
>CACYHM010000321.1 GCA_902774195.1 uncultured Eubacteriales bacterium | reverse complement strand
CTTGCTGTTAGAGCCATTTCTGTACGCTTGATTATTTCACTCATTTCGAAGAATCAGGAGGTCAGAAAAATGGCAAAGATTACACTCAAAAACACACAAACTATCGTGGATGCTTCTGAAGATTTTATCTTTTACAAAAATACTCAAGGCGTAACTGAAAAAACTATTATCTACTACAGAACTACTTTTCAAAGTATTTCTAAACACTTGGATACAACTATTAACATCTCTGATTTAACAAAGAAAGATTTACAGAAAATGATTGCAGAGATGAGAAATTCAAATCTCGCCACCAACAGCATAGCTTGTTATGTAAGAGCATCTCCAATAGCAAAAGAAGTAGCCGAGCAAAGAGTGTATTGAGGAATATAAGCAAAAGGAATAAAAACTCAAGAATTGCGGGCAGAACATGAGAATACATGATACCGCTCAGTCGCAGAATCCGACCGCCTACGTATGCGAGCCACGGTACGCCCATTATTTTTTGTAAAATTCAATTGGCAGTAAAACTTTTGGGAATGGACCGCAAGCCGGTCCGGCAGGAAAGGGATAAACAATGAAGAAGAAACTACTTACACTTCTGATCGCGATCTGTATGATCATGTCGATGGGCATATTGGCTGCATGCGGCGGATCTTCAGGGGGCGAATCAAGTGATTCCGGCAGCGGCACAGAGACAGCGGAACCGGCGGCTGATCCGGAAGAGAAGTTCGCGGGGGACTGGAAACTCGCTGCAGCGGAATCCGAGGGCGTTTACATGGCGGGCAACTTCACAGAGCTGCTCGAACTGAGCGATGAGGGCAACGGTAACGTTACTTTAACCATCAATGCAAACAAAACAGGCGTGATCAACCTCGGGGATGAGTCGGCCAATTTCACATGGGAACTGAAGTCTGATGATGTCATCACCATTACACCTGAGACTGAGACCGACAAGGTTGGCGAGACAGCCGACATCAGCTATAAAGAAGATGCGCTCTGGCTCACGATCGTACAGGAGGAGAAGGAAGCTTCGCTGATCTATACTAAAGACGGAATCTTTGCTGATGCAAAAGACTTCAACATGGCTGACGCTAAAGATATCACGTCCAAGGATGAACTTGTCGGCAAGTGGACCCTGACAGGAATGAAACTGATGGGCATAGCCATGTACGGCGACGCCGAAGCTCTCAAGAATGCGACAAGCAGTGGTGAAGAAGTAAGCATCAACTTCAAAGAGGATGGCACGGCCGAGATGAATGGCAACGCGGGCACATGGGAAGTGACCTCAGACGGTGCAACGATGACATCGACCGATGTCACCGGCATTCACACGTATCCGGTCAAGAAGCTCGGAGACGACATCGTACTCGACGGCAGTGAGCTGCTGAACGGAAACGAGTACCTCATGGTACTGTCGAAAACAAATTAAAACCGCAATAGGAAACGAATAACGGACAAAAAAAATACCGGCAGGGTTACAAATGATCCCGCCGGTATTACTTTATTCTTGCTATCTGCATTCCGCTGAGGTCAGGCTTTCTCCGCCTGCATGTCCGCGCCGAGCATCTCGTTCATTTCGCGGACCTCGATACGGCAGCGCACATACATGATCAGCCAGATCACCATGTAAGCAGCGATCATTATGCATGCCATCAGACCGATGTCTTTTGCGGTCGGACTGATCCAGTGGAGATAAAATGCGATCGGGAAATACGCTGCAAGACATATCGCGCAGTGGATGATGCTTACGAGAGTCAGAGGAGGTCTCTCCAAATCGTACAGTATGACAGAGCCGAAGTCTATGGCGCCCAGCAGTCCCGACATGAAAGTCTGCAGGGCAAGAGCCCCGGCGGCGCTTCCGGTCTTTTCGACAAGCTCCGGCGCGAACACCAGCGTTTCGCCTCCCGAAAAGTAAGAGAAAATGATCGCTATTAGGTTTCCGACTGCCATCCCGACCAGGAAGCCGATCGCGGCGAGTTTTATTATCCTTTTTACAATATTATTGTCTGTCATCTGATGTTCTCCCTTTCTTTCAGTCTTTTCTTTATATCCGATATGAACCTTCTCGATGCCCATGTTTTCATTCCGTTCTTCATTTCTATCTGCAGCTGCCCCGCAATAGAGAAGTCGAAACGCTTCACCTTGTCGAGATTGACCACCTCATAGCGAGAGATCTGCATGAATGCGCCCGGGTGCAGCAACTTCATCGCCTCGTAAAGCGGCATCCGGAGTTCGTAGACTCCGTCTTCAGTCGTGACATTCAGCTTCTTGTTGTGGGTCGATATGCTCACGATATCCGTTTCGGGTATGGTGACAGCCGAAGAAGCAGAATCGTAGACGGTCAGAGTCCCCGCGAGAGGATCACGCACTCTGTCCATCAAAGACCTTATCTGCTCATCTTCCTTATTGATTTTTTTCATGGCCTCAATAGTATAGCATAAATCAGTCTCCCGAGGCCGGCCGGCACATGCATAGCAGCAGTACCGCTCAGTCGCCGATATCGACCGCCTGCGCTTAAGCGAAAAACACCAGACACATGTAAATGGTAAAATCTTTTCAAAGGATCCGTTACATATTTAAAAGTGGGAGACCATGAAACTGAATAAATGTGCGGCAATGCTTTTGACACTTTGCCTTGCCATTGCGATGATGCCTCTTGCAGTTTTCGCCAACGATGAACCTGATCGCGGCTGGGGCGATTCGCTTTATGTTCTTGGAGTACAGGTAACGAACGCCAACAGCAATGATGTTCTTGGCGACGGCAAGGTCAGTTACGACAGAAACACGAAAACTCTGACACTGAACAACGCGGAACTTGATCTTAGCAAATACCGGAATACTTCGATAGATAACAACTATGCCTGCGGCATCAATGCATGGAGTGAGATCACTGTCAGACTGATCGGAACCAACAGCATCATAGTAAGTGAACAAAGCGAGGTCTATAACTCTAAAGAGTATGTTTACGGCATAATGGCCGAGGATGCACTCACCATAAGCGGCGGCGGATCACTCAGCATTATCATCGATAAACCTGGTGCAAGTGTATTTAAATAT
>CACYHM010000320.1 GCA_902774195.1 uncultured Eubacteriales bacterium | reverse complement strand
GTAAGTCAGATAGACCTTGAAGCTTGTGATGCCTTCCTCTTCCTTTATCTCTTTCATCTCATCGAAAGTGGCGCCGTGCACATGTTGAAAGACTCCGTGAAAGCCGTAGTCCACGACCGCGTTGCCGTCGGCCAGCCTGTGATACTCGTTCACCTGATGCCAGAGACTGCAGTCCTTCGGTCCGAAAGCCATGTGATCGACTATGGTCGTCGTGCCCCCGCACGCCGCCGCGACCGTCCCGTCATAGAAGTCATCGATAGCCCGCGCGAAGCCCACATCGAGATCCATGTGGGTATGGACATCGACTGCTCCCGGCATCACGTACATGCCTTCCGCGTCGATGACCTCGGCATCATCGCACCCGATGTCTTCGCCGACCCTGACTATCTTCTCATCTTCGATAAGGATGTCTCCTTTGAAGACCTCGGTATCCGTCACGATCTGTCCGTTCTTTATTACTTTCTTCATCTTTTCTCTGCCGCTCTTCCTCTCTGCTGATTCTGCACGCCCGGTGATATGTGTATTATCAGCTCAAAATACTTGTTTCATACACAAAACAAGCTTATTCATTGATCATAAATCAGTCTGACGATGCGTTTTTGTGTATTATTTCCATATGATCCGGTTGTCATACACAACTTTTACCGAATTCCTGTGTATGGTTCTTCTGTTTTGGCAGGAAAATACACAAACAGGCCCGGTTCCCGGTCTTTTCAGGTATTAATCATCCGTTTTTTGTGTATGACTGTCATCATTAGAAGAAATAATACACAACTCTGCCCGGATGGATGATACACAATTCTACTTCTTGCTGTAGTAGGTGTCTTCCAGCGGAAGTGATGTTCGAAGCACTCCGTCACGGGCGTAATACGCTCCGGCGACAGCAGGCGCAGCAGGTATGGTTGTGATCTCACCTATGCCCTTTGCGCCGTAGGCTGTATCCAGCAGCTCGCTCTTTTCCACATGGATCGCATGTATGTCAGGGATATCGGTCGCCCGCAGGAGGCCGAGCGTCCCGTACCTTGCCGTCGGCACGCAGTCCTCAAGAGGCCAGTCCTCTGTCAGGGCATATCCCATGCCCATCAGCACTCCTCCTTCTATCTGGCCTGACATCGACAGCGGATTCACCACCTTGCCGGCATCGAAAGCCGCATAGATGTCCGTTACCCTGCCCTCCGCATCGAGCACAGCGACGTTAGTGGCATATCCGTATGCTATGTGGCTCTTCGGATTGGGCTTGTCAGATCCGAGCTTGTCGGTCGGCTCGAAGTATTCGTATTCGAATCTCCTGCCGTCCATTCTTCCCAGAGTCTCCTCCGTGATGCCTTCTTCATCCATGGCAGCCCTGAGGAGCCTTGCCGCTTCCTTTACGGCCTCGCCCGTGACAAGTGTCTGCCTGGAGCCGGATGTCGTGCCGGAATCAGGCGCGTTGCCCGTATTGCTCGGACCTACCCATATTTTCGTAAGCGGCAGCCCCGTAGCCTGGGCCACGTCCTGTATGAACACTGTCTGGCATCCCTGCCCTATGTCAGAAGCCGCAGTATATATCCAGACCAGTCCGTCCCTTATCTCGAGGACTGCCCTTCCCTTGTCCGGAAGGCCCACGCCCACGCCTGCGTTTTTCATCGCGCAGGCTATGCCGACTCTTTCCGGAGGCTCATCATCGAAGTACGGTTTGACCGCGACGAGTGTTTCTTTCAGGGCCGTGGATACATCGGCGATCTGTCCGTTCGGAAGCTCCAGGCCCGGCTCTATGGCATTGCGGTATCTTATCTCCCACGGACTGATGCCGACCTTCTTTGCCAGCACGTTCAGAAGCGATTCAAGCGCGAACTGGCTCTGGCATACACCGAATCCCCTGAATGCTCCCGCAGGAGGGTTGTTAGTGTAGTATCCGTGTCCCCTGATGTCAGTGTTGTGGTAATTATACGGTCCCACGCTGTGCGTGCAGGCCCTTTCGAGCACAGGCCCGCAGAGGCTTGCGTAGGCTCCTGTATCGAAGTCTATGTCGCAGTCGAGGGCCGTCAGTATGCCGTTCTCATCGCATCCCAGGGTGAAGGTCCCTTCCATGGCATGCCTTTTGGGATGCACTCTCAGGGATTCGCTCCGGCTGAATTTCGCCTTTACGGGTCTGCCGAACTTAAGAGCCGCGAGCGCGGATATGTGCTGGGTCGTCACGTCTTCCTTGCCGCCGAACCCGCCGCCTATGAGCTGGTTCTCGACAACGATCCGCTCCGGCGTATCTTCCCATCCCAGCATGATGCTTACTTCATGCCTTGTATCATAGGCGCCCTGATCGGTCGAAAGTATCTTCACTCCGTCTCCGTACGGGAACGAGACCGCGCACTCAGGCTCAAGGAAGGCATGCTCTGTGAAAGGCGTCCTGAAAGTCCCCGTCACTGTGTATGCAGATTC
>CACYHM010000319.1 GCA_902774195.1 uncultured Eubacteriales bacterium | reverse complement strand
ACGAGTATAGGCGATACCATCGCTTTCATTCCTTCAGGGATGCAGCTCATGCACTCGTTGAAAGTGATGGTGCGTCTGCATGTGTAGTAGATGATTATGATGACCAGCGCCACGAGAGCTCCCATCGAGAGTCCGACCGATGCGTCGGAATCCGAGAATGCTGTAACGAAGCTTGCTCCGCTGAAGAATCCGCCGGTGTATACCATTCCGAGCACGCAGGCTATAACGAGTACGACTACAGGGAACACGAGGTCAAGAACGATGCCCTTGTCGCTTCCCTCTTCTGCTGCGTCTGCGTTTGCTGCGTTGTCATCAACGACCGTGAAGAGATCTCCGTTCTCGATCGCGTTCTGCTCGAATTCGGCCATCTTCAGATAGTCGAATTTCATGAGTATGAGCGCGAAGATCATGACTAGAGTGAAGAGTGCATAGAAGTTGTACGGGATGCACTGGATGAACAGGTGGATGCCGTTCTGTCCTTCGCC
This sequence comes from uncultured Eubacteriales bacterium, assembly GCA_902774195.1. The sequence goes on along the minus strand of CACYHM010000319.1, from coordinate 3,816 downwards.
GGCGAAGCTCGATACTGCAGCAGCCCATGAAGATACAGGAGCGATGATGCAGACCGGTGCGGCTGTCGCGTCGATGATGTAGGCGAGTTTTGCTCTCGATACTTTGAACTTGTCGGTAACAGGCTTCATTACCGATCCGACTGTCAGGCAGTTGAAGTAGTCGTCAACGAAGATGATCATTCCGAGAAGCACTGTTGCGATCTCGGCGGCTACACGTGTCCTGACTTTTCTGAGAGCCCATCCGCCGAATGCCTTGGAGCCTCCGGAGAGGTTCATCAGCGCCACGATGATGCCGAGGATGACGAGGAAGATGAGTATGCCTACGTTCCATCCGTCGCTCAGCGAAGCGATGAGTCCGTCCTTGAGAACATGATTTACGATGCCGTCAAAGTCGGCTCCGGCGTAAAGGATCGCGCCGGTGAGCACGCCGAGGAACAGCGAACTGTATACCTCTTTTGTGATCAGCGCCAGACCGATGGCGATGAGAGGGGGCAGTACAGCCCATGCGGTTGCGTAAAGAGCAGGTGCGTTTTCCATTAGTTTACCTCCAAATTTCTTTCATACCTGTCAATAAAGAAAAATCCATGAATAACGCTTGAAACGTTCATGGATGAGGTAATCATTATTAATTCCTATACCATGATAGCGCTCCACTTACGTGACAGTACGATGCATCTTATTACATCGTCCCAGCCTGTCAGTCCGGGTCTCTGACTGGCTTCGGCGGATCACCCTTTCACGGCAGCGTTCCCTCGCTTTTCTTGCCGCTACTCTTGATCTACTCTTGATCTCCGCGACCTCTATCGGGTCAGGTGTTATTCATTTGATGTCCCTATAATAAGTACAAGGAAGTACAATGTCAACTGTTTTTGTGAAATTCACCAATATTATTAACAAAAATACAAAGCAATTGACAATTTCATACAAAATACCGTTTTACGGTCAGTATATGAACACAGGAGTGCCCTCTGCGACCATGTCATACAAAGCCGCTGCCTGTGACTCAGGCATGTTGATGCATCCGTGCGAGCCGTTGCCCATGTAAATACTGCCTCCGAAATCGGATCTCCAGCTTGCGTCGTGCATGCCGTATTCTCTTCGCCGTTGTCCTCCAGTCCCTTGAGGTTGACGTTGCGGGCTTTGTATATGACGCTGTACTCGCCGGTAGGTGTATCGTGGTTGCCGGCGTTGCCCGTGACGACAGGCGAGCTCAGAGCGAGCTGGCCGTCCACGAAGTACGAGAGCTGCTGATCGGCTATGCTCACCCAGATGTAGGTGCCGCCCATGCCGTAGCTCGGCGCCTCTACCGTTACCGTCGCAGTCGCTTCGGCTTTATTGCCGCTCGGGTCTTCGGCGACCGCCTTTACGGTATAGTCGCCCGCGCTGTTGTAGTCGACATCCATGTCGCTGACGCTCAGTTTGACCTTGCCGCTGTTGTCTATGACGTCGAACATCGACTCCAGATCATCTTCGCTGAGCACATCTCCGACATAGGTGGTCAGATCGTGCGTCTCCGTGAACACAGGAGCTTCGTTGTCTACTATGTCTATAGTATATCTGCGGTACTGATGGCCCTTGTACATGATCGTCAGCGTGTGGTTCCCTGCGCTGTCGAAGATCTGTCCGTCAACGGGCTCGTCATCATACAGCAGCTGCGTATTGTCGAGCACGAACTGCCTGTCTTCATCGGACAGGCCGGAAAGATCCACGTACTCTGCTATATCCGCAGGTATAGTCTCTCCCAGCTCGAGCCCGAAGCTGGTATAGGTATATTTCGGGTTCAGAGTGAGCGACGGGTCGCATGAAGACAGAACAAAGCATGCTCCCAGCATCAGCGCGAGCATCAGCAGCTTTGCTATCATTCTTTTTGTTCTGCTACTCTTCGTCACTGTACTCCGGTCCTATAGCGTTTATAACTCTGGCGGCGATCGGCGCTGCGACTTCCGAGCCGTAGCCTCCGTTCTTGACCCATACCACGAAGGCGTATGGAGCATCCTCATCGCCCGTGAATCCGACGAACCACGCGTCAGGCGTGTCGGAGCCGTTCTCTGCGGTCCCGGATTTTGCATACATGTCCATGCCGTAGAAATTTTCTTCTCCGTAACTTTCCACGACGTTGTTTTTCATCATGCTCTTCAGTTCTTCTGCCGTGTCCTCATCGATGTAGCGGCCGAGGCTCTTGCCCCCGCTGATCTCCTTGATGAAGGTGGCGCTCTTGAAAAGCGACGGCTGCACAGGCGACCCTCCGTTTGCGATCGCGCCCATGTATACCATCATAGCGCACGGATTGACCTGGTCTTCTGCCTGGCCTATGCCCGCCCAGCTGAGCTTGACATCGTTGTCATCAGGGAATACGAAAGACCCTTCGGCCGTCAGCACGCCGTTCACATCCACGGACTCTGTCAGGCCCGCCTTTTCGGTGTACTCCATCATTGTCGCAGGGCCCACTTCTCTCGTAAGCGCTCCGAAGGCTCCGTTGCAGGACTTCGCGAGGGCCTCCCTGAAGTTCACGGTCCCGTGTTCCGTGACGCAGACGAGCTGCGAATCCTCTCTGCTACCGATTTGGTTGACGCCGTCGCATGTGAATTCGAACTGATCCCTGTCAGGCATCGTATCTATTACCGCAGCCGATGTGACGAGCTTGAAGGTGGATCCCGGCGCCATGGTGCCGTCCAGGAAGTTGTTGAAGTAGATCGACTCTTCCTCTTCATCCTCTTCTTCTATGTCTTCGTCATCATCTTCTTCGTCGTATATATAGTCCTGCGGGTCGAAGGTAGGAGTGCTCACCATGCAGACTATCTCGCCGGTCTTCCAGTTGTATACACCGACGCAGCCCGTCCTTCCGTCAAGCGCGTAGTACGCTTCCCTGTTGGCATTGGCGTCTATGGTCAGCGCCACCTTCTTGCCGTTCGCTGTCGTATCGTAGGTCCCGTTCACGAGGTCGTAGCCTATGAGCTGGCTCCTGAACACGCTGATCGCTCCCGCCGGGATATTGCCTCCCGGATCGCCCACCGCGTGGACGGTCGCAAGCCTCGTTGCCCAGTCAGGGCTGTACACCATGCCGTCAGGAGTAGCTGTCAGAAGCTCCTCGCCGTTCCTGTCAGTGATAGTGCCGCGGTTGATGTATCCGTCCGTATATATCTGGGTATTTCCGTAGAAGCTCGCCCATTTGCCGCCGTCCTTCACCAGTCTGTATCCGAAAACTCCTATGCCGGCTATGAGGACCATCGCAAGCGCGAGGCATATCCACGCTCTTCTTTCCTGTTTGCGCATCTAGTCCTCCTTCCTCACGGCAAGGCTGGCATCCCGCCGCCTTAAAGTACGCAAGCATCGCCCACGAAGTCATAAGACTGGTACCGCCCGTCGAAACAAACGGGAATGTCACTCCAGTCAGCGGGAAAAGATCGATTGCCCCAAACACGTTGAGCATGGTCTGCACGAGGAACATCGTGGCAGCACTGCACGCAAGCAGGGTATAGAAGGTGGACCTGCCAGCTACGATGCTCATTACCGCGAATATGGAAAGGGTCGCGATGCAGAGCACCAGAAGCACGGCGATCACGAATCCCCACTCCTCCATGACAAAGCCGAACACCAGGTCGGTGTTCGACGCTCCGACATACTTGAGCGAGCCGTTGCCCGCGCCGAGACCGAGCATGCCTCCGCCGGCGCCGAACGACATCGTCCTGGTCTGCTGGAAACCGAGATCATCCATGTATTCAGGCTCCCAGACATGGCCCCATGCGCTGAATCTCGAAGCAATATACGGCTTGAACTTCAGCACCATCAGCCCCATGGCGAGCGCAGCGACGCCCG
>CACYHM010000318.1 GCA_902774195.1 uncultured Eubacteriales bacterium | reverse complement strand
GACTGGATGCTTGATAACTTCAAGGTCGGCGATGAGGTAAAGGGATCCGAAGGTCTGGGGTCGTTCTATTATCAGAAGTACAGGGATGCAGGACATGTGGTCGCCCTCGCGGGCGGATCTGGCATCACGCCGTTCCTTTCGATGGCATACGCCATAAGAGACGGCATCGAGGACTTCGATCTGACCATACTCTTCGGAAGCAGGACTGAAGAATCCATCCTGTTCAGGGATGAATTCGATAAGATCATGTCCGAGACGGACAAGGTAAAGGTCGTACACATCCTCTCCGACGAGAAGAAGAAAGGCTTCGAGAACGGCTTCATCACGGCGGACATAATCAAAAAATACGCCGGCGACGAGCCGTACAGCGTATTCATCTGCGGACCTGAAGCGATGTACCGCTTCATCTCCAAGGAAGTCGAAAAGCTCGGTCTTGAGAAGAAGTTCGTGCGCAGCGAATTCCTCGGTGCAACCAAGACTGTATGGGAACAGCCGGGCTATCCGAAGAAGGCAAAGGACAAGGTCTTCAAACTCATAGTCAGGCAGGGACCGAACGAGTATGTATGCGACTGCTCGGCCAACGAGCCTATACTGGTCGCCATCGAGCGCGCGGGCATCAAGGCTCCTTCCAAATGCAGATCGGGCGACTGCGGCTGGTGCCGCTCGCGTGTTACAGCCGGAGAGGTATTCATACCTGAGGAGACCGACGGAAGAAGATGGGCGGACAAGCAGTGCGGAGAGATACATCCATGCACGAGCTTCGCTGTCTCTGACGTAAGCATCACCGTTCCGGGAGAATACTTCTAGGATCGCCGCAGATATCATTTTCAGACATATCAAAGACCGCAGTCCCGAACCGTTCACGGCCGGGCTGCGGTCTTCATATGTCCGGGACTTACAGGGTCTCCTTTATCCAGGCAACAAGCGCATCGATGATCCTGTCTTCTATAGCATCCGGAAGCAGGCCTTCATCCCTGTCCGGATCCATCATGCGCGGTATCTCCTCCTGTCCGGAGTCTTCGGTGATCACGATATCATCCAGAGTGATATGCAGCCCTGCCTCACGCAGGCTGTCCGACAATGAGGAGATCAGTTTAGGCTTCACAAGATCGGAAGAGAGCAGTTTGACCGCCTCCTTCTCGATCGTTTCGGACTTCGCGATCCTGAAGGCCAGTTTTGCGACTCCTCCGCCGATGCCGGTCAGCGCCGGGCTTTCAACGAGCTGTTTGCTGTCTGTTTTCACCCTGACCGCATGCAGGCTTATCTTTGTCCCCGGCTCATCCAGCGCGTATAAAGCTCCGATCACGACAGCATCCCCGCCGAGCAGATCGTGCAGTCCTTCGTTCAATGAGCTTACGATCATGTCATGCTGATCTTCGAGCAGCCATACGATGATCTGGTCACGCGTATCCGTGTCCAGAAAGCCGATGAGCTTCTCCACCACCGGAACAGCGTCATCTCCGAGCCTTGCGATCAGTTTCTCGAGCTCGTCCGGCTCGGTCTTTGATCTGCACTCCTCCGTCACCTGAGGTATAAGGCTCTCAAAGCATTTCTCGTAATTGATCTCCTGTACTTCAAAACTGATTTTTATCATCTTGCTCCTCCAATAATACTACTGATCCGGCATATTACCCTTTTTTATGTATATTCCACTTCTGTGCAGACAGGCCTGTAGCGCCCCGCCGTTTCCCACGGTATATCCAGCAGAGCCTGATACAAAGTATATGGCGGCAGGAAAGGACCGGTCTTCATGTATATCTCACGGCCCCTAAGTTCAAGCGACATTATCTCATCACGTATGTCCGCTTCTATCGAGCGTTCTCTGCCGTTCCTGATAAAATCCATTCGTACCTGCCAGGAATCGCCGTCCATTATCTCTTTGATCCTACGTCCCAGCGCCTCCGTGTCCGTTCCTTCCGGACACGGGATCATATATCTGACAGACGACAGCACAGGAGTGTGGTCCATCTGCTTTACATCAGTAAACCTCATATGGATCGAATGAGCATTGAGTTCTTCGAGCAGCTGTTCATCCGGAACATCATCTTTTATCCCCACAAACGCCAGTTTAAGTCCTGTTACCCAGTCATATCTCTCATGATGCGGTTTGTATACATAGACTCTGTCCCTTTGATAACTGATCCCGGCATGATCCAGAGCTCTTCTTAGCTCGTCGGACCAGTACATGCACGACACGACCCTGTATTTATCAGCTGTCGTGAACGACAGCACCGCAAACCTCAGCTGACTGTCTTCTTTCTGTCCGGCAGGGGCCGGCGGGTCGATGCTTCCGAGAGATATCTGACTGTCTTTCTTCTTTTCCTGACGGTACAGAGCCATCTCTTCATGATGCTCTTTGCTGCATGCGCCGCATCCCTGGCAGCGGTCCAGACAACGCGGAAAGTCCTCCGGATCACCGCCTGAA
>CACYHM010000317.1 GCA_902774195.1 uncultured Eubacteriales bacterium | reverse complement strand
ACAGGACCATGTCCTTCCCGAAGATGATGAAAGCCATCAACGAAGGCGACTTCAACTATATCTCGAAAGAGACGGTAGAGGTACGCGACGGAGCCAGGCTCGAACAGGTCGCGGCCGCGATGGCAGAGAAGCTGCCTTACACTTCCGAAGAGATACTGGCGAAGTGGTCCGACAAGGCATACCTGAATGAACTGATCAGCAAGTATTGGTTCCTGACGGACGAGATCCTGGACAAGGATGTCATGTATCCTCTCGAAGGCTACCTCTACGCGGACACATACGCGGTCACGGACAGCACCACGATCGAGCAGTTCACGGAGATGTGCCTCGACAAGATGCAGGAAGAGCTCGACGCCCGCAAGGACAAGATCGACAAATCCGGCTGGACAGTGCATAAGTTCCTGACCCTCACCTCGATAGTCACCAAGGAGGCAAGAGCCGAAGATCAGGCAAAGGTCGCGGGAGTGTTCATGAACAGGCTCGATCAGGGAATGTCGCTCGGATCGGACGTTACAGTCTGCTACATCTACCAGGAAGACAGAGTCGAACTCAAGCAGAGCCAGCTCGACAGCGACAACCCGTACAATACGCGTAAGTTCCAGGGACTCCCTCCGGGGCCGATATGCCAGGTCGTCGGCGACGCCATGGATGCGGTGCTCAACTACGAGAAGTCAGACAATCTGTTCTTCTTTGCCGATGAGGACGGAACGGTCCACTACTACAAGGATCAGGCTGCGTTCGAGCAGGGAATAGAAGATGAAGGACTGCTGAAGGACAGCGACAGCAGCGACGAGTCGTCCGGAGGCGATTCAGCTTCAGGCAGCGGGTCCTCGTCAGGGAACGCTTCGTCGAACGAAGGATCGGCAGGAGGCGGATCATCCGGAGATGATGCGGCCGAAGAAGAGCCGACAGTCGACGAGACTACCGGCGAACAGCTTTACGGTTAAACTCACTTGTTTACCATCTGACTGTCATAGAACAAAGGCAGGAATATATAGCCCTCGCCCTCGAGATATTCGATCATCCCGGGCAGGGCTTTTTCAGTGTCTCTGCTCCACTCGTGGCAGAGTATGACCATTATCTTCTGATCTTTGGCGGCTTTCTTTACCTGCTTCATGATGAGCTCCGGCGAGGCCTTGTCCTTTCCCCAGCTGTCGCCCGAGTCTACTGTCCAGTCCGTCCAGCCGTAGCCCGCGGCGCTCAGCGCTTCTTCTATGTCTCCGAGGTTCTTTCCGGCAGTGGCCCTGCCGCCCGGGAAGCGGACGATCGAGGGCCTGTAGCCTCCGGTCGCTTCGGCCGTGAATTCCTCCTGCTTTTCGACGTCCGCCATGAACGCCTTTGGAGAACTGTATATGCCGCCCTCGCTGTAATCGTGCGAGTAGGTATGATTGCCTATGGTGTGACCGTATCTGAGATATTCAGGGTACATAGACGCGGCGCTGAGCTCGCCCTTGTCAGGAAGCTTGTTGCCGTTCGCTGTGGTCAGGAAGAAGGTCGCCTTGACATCGTATTCGTCGAGTATCTCGAGCAGTTTTTTCCCATGATAATACGGTCCGTCATCTATGGTCAGATAACAGATCTTATTGTTGTTGCGGCCCGCCTTTATATCATTCTCGAGCCGCGCGGCGATCTCAAACGTCTCGCTTCGCAGGTCATCGATCTGCTCATCGTCGACCTCCATGCTGCGCTTCTCCTCGATCTTGGCGTCCCTGAGCTCCTGCGCTTCTTTGAGCTCCGCCCTTACGGACTTCAGCTCTGCAGCCCCGGCTCTGTACTCTTTGAACGTCGCTCCGATGTGGAGCACGATGTACACAGCCGTCACTGTCACGGCCAGCATGAGAAGGCCGGCCAGTATCAGGAGGATGTTTCCGCCTCTGCCTTTTCGACTTTTTCCTTTAGCCTCTCCCATGATCGTCTTTGTTCCTCTATGCTGTCATAGCCGCCGAGTTCATCTATCTCTTCCTGCAGGATGACGCTCTCCTTCTGCGTGAGTTCGAGCTCCTCCTTAGCCTCTTTTATATCAGCCGGGAGTCTCGCAGTCCTGTGAGCGAATGCGAAATAGCCGATCTCGAGCAGCAGTATGAGCGCGAATACCCCGGTCACTTTCAGGAACCTTGCGAACTTCGCGCTGTCGCTCACTCTGACATTGCGAAGGTCCGTGTACATGCCGCGGAGCCATACGCCGGCGTGCGTCACGGCTTCTCTGATCCTCTTTCCGGCCGAGCGGTCTTCAGCCGCTCCCGGATCCGGCTCCTGCGGCCTGCCGTAGATCCTGGTCTCATCCAGTGACTGACCGTAGATCCTCATATCTCCGCGGGCGACGGTATTCCTTCCGACCGGCTTGATCACGTCCTCGTCCTCATCGCTTATCCATCTGTGCTTCGATGCGATGATGGTCTCCTTTACCGGGACATCATAAATACGGGTCGC
>CACYHM010000316.1 GCA_902774195.1 uncultured Eubacteriales bacterium | reverse complement strand
TCTGTACGACCGCATAAAGACCGTGTTCACGATACACAACCTGAAATTCCAGGGCCAGTACAGCAGATACATGACTGGAGACGTGCTGGGACTCAACGGGTCTCCGGCTGACGGGCAGATGAACAAGGACGATTCGGTCAACTTCCTCCAGGGAGCGGTCATCTACTCCGACGCGGTGACTACAGTAAGTCCGACCTACGCCGAAGAGATATGCACGGTCGCATACGGCGAGAGGCTCGAAGGGCTCTTCGAGTCCAGAAAGTACAAGCTCTACGGCATCATCAACGGCATCGACAGAAAGATATATGATCCGGCCACTGACACGGCCATAGTCGCGAACTACAGAACAGATACGGTCGAAAAGAAACTCGAAGACAAGCTTGTGCTGCAGAGAGAACTCGGCCTCAGAGAAGACCCGGGCATCCCGCTCTTCGTGATGGTGAGCCGCCTGACGAAGCAGAAGGGCGCCAACCTCGTGGCAGAGCTCCTGCCGGCCTTCAAAGAGCGCGAGATGCAGCTTGCCGTTCTCGGCACGGGAGATTTCGGCTTCGAGCATGCCATAGGCGATTTTGCGTACAGGAACAGCGAGAATTTCGCCGCGAGGATCACCTTCGACGAGTCGATGTCACGCAGGTTCTATGCGGGCGCTGATGTATTCATGATGCCGTCCGAATTCGAGCCATGCGGGCTCGCCCAGATGATAGCGATGCGTTACGGCACCCTGCCGCTCGTCAGAGAAACGGGCGGTCTCAAGGACACGGTGTCCGGATACTGGGACTGCGGCGAGGAGGCCAACGGCTTCTCGTTCAGGGACTTCGACACGACAGGACTCCTGAACGCGGTGGACCTCGTGCTCAATATATGGTACGAGCATCCTGACACATGGAAGAAGCTGCAGCGCAACGCGATGGAGATGCATTACGGCTGGGAGGAATCCGCGGCAAAGTACCGCGATCTCTACAGGAGCCTGCTGGACTGATGCGTTCAACAGCTGTGAAGCGATCGTGTTGAAGCGATCGACATGGAGCAGGCGTCTAACCGAGTTTTGATGGAGACCGGGCGGATGATACCCGGTCTTCACTTTATGGAAGCTGTAAATACGCATATCATACAGCAGATACTTAAGCCTGAAGGGTAGGGACTGAGGACATAGAAAGAGCAGAAACTGAAAATGAATATCTATCATGATTCAAGGAACAAAGAATACCGCGATCCGTTCGGAGCTGTGCGCGCGGGAACATCTGTAACGCTGGCCCTCGACATCGCGGACTGCGACGTCAGGGACGCTGAGCTCGAGATGTGGCGCGACGGCGAAGCGCGGGCCTATCTTTCCATGCAGCAGATAAGCTGGAATGACAACGGCAGCAGATACGGCATAAACCTGATGATGCCTGACCAGCCGTGCCTGATGTGGTACAGATTTCTGGTGAAGGTGATGCAGAACGGCGAGCTCAAAAGCCTTTACTACGGGAACAACGAGGAGAACACCGGCGGAAAGGGAAGACTCGGATACGAAGGAGAGATCGAACCTTACCAGATCACGGTATACAGGGCCTCCGAAGTGCCGGAGTGGTACACGGGAGGCCTGGTCTATCAGATATTTCCGGACAGGTTCGCCAGAGACGCGGACTGGAGAGAGCGCGTCGAAAAAGCCAACGAGCACGTAAATTCGAGAAGGAGCGACATAAAAAGGACCGTGATCGAGGACTGGTCGCAGCCGGCGTATTACGTGCGCGATGACGAGAACAGGGTCGTCGAATGGCCCATGTACGGCGGAAGCCTCAGGGGCATAGAAGAAAACCTCGACTACATAAAGTCCCTCGGAGTCACGGCCATATACCTCAATCCCGTGTTCGAAGCGACCTCGAACCACCGCTACGACACGGGAGACTACATGAGGACAGATCCGGCCCTCGGCACGGACGAGGACTTCAGGAGCCTCGCGAAGGCGGCCGGGAAAAGAGGCGTGCGCCTCATACTCGACGGCGTGTTCAGCCATACGGGAAACGACAGCATATACTTCGACAGGTTCGGTAATTACACCTCCCCGGCGGACGGGGATGAAGAGCCTGCGGCAAAGGGAGCCTGGGGCAATGAGGACTCCCCGTACAGGAGCTGGTACAAGTTTGACGACAGTGAAAAATACGGCTACAAGTCCTGGTGGGGAGTAGAGGACCTGCCTGAGGTCAACGAGAACGACCCGGGGTACAGGAAGTTCATGCTGGACGCAGACGGAGTCGTCGCACACTGGCTCAGGATGGGAGCGTCGGGCTGGAGACTCGATGTCGCGGACGAGCTTCCGGACTCTTTCATAGAAGGAGTCAGAGCAAGTGTCAGAAAGACGAAGCCGGACGGCCTCCTCATCGGAGAGGTCTGGGAGGACGCCAGCAATAAGATCAGCTACGGCGAAAGACGCAGATACCTGTCAGG
>CACYHM010000315.1 GCA_902774195.1 uncultured Eubacteriales bacterium | reverse complement strand
CACGAGAGCGATCGGGAAGAGGTTCCTGATGCCGTCTACGGAAGTGATCTGTCCCTCGAGCGCAGGGTCGAGGAGATCGATACGGCCGGCATGGAGAATTTCAAGTATCTGGATGACGCATACAAGGGAAGATCATTCGATCCGGATACGAAGTATGCGATCCCGTATTTCATGAATTACATATATGTGGTGTATAATCCTGAGACATGCCCGAAGGAGATCACACATTACGAAGACCTTCTCGATCCTGCGTTCGAGGGACAGATCACTTCCGTAGACGGCATCAGGAACCTCTTCCCGATCGCTCTCGTGGCTCTTGGATATGACCCTAACAGCACGAACGACGCTGAGATCGAAGAGGCTTACGGCTGGCTCCAGAAATACATGAAGAACGTCAAGTATCTCAACAGCGATGATGCTGAAAAGGAACTCGTGAGCGGCGGATGCTCGGTAGGATTCGTATTTGACGGTATGTTCGGAAGAGCTCTCGAGGACAATCCTGATCTCGAGGTCGCGCCTCTGAAGGACGCTGTACAGCTCGGAGTCGATGAATTCGTCATCCCTAAGGGAGCAAAGAACAAGGAGAACGCTGAGAAGTTCCTCAACTTCATGCTCGATCCTGAAAACATGGCAGAGAATATCATGGACGGACATGCGTATACATGCCCGAACAGTGCTGCCGTAGAGCTCTGCGACGATTCGTACAAGCTCGCCAAGAACATCAATATCCCGAAGGAGATCAAGGAGAATTACTTCCTGCAGCTTGATGTAGGCGATGCGATGAAGACCTATGATAAGTTCTATACACGCCTCAAGAGTGAAGAGTAGGACATTCTTTTTCTGAAAAAGGGAATAAAAAAGGACTCACGGGCTGCGGTGGATATCATCGCAGCCCGTGTCAGGAAATGATATAATCACAAGGTATGAAACTGGGATTCAGGACAAAACTTTTATATGGTATCGGCGGCGTGACCGACAACGCGATGTACACGATAGAAGGGACATTCATGATGTTCTTCCTTACTTCCGTGGCGGGCCTGAGACCGGGGATAGCGGGGCTCATCCTTGCCGTCGGATCCATCTGGGAAGTCATGTGCGGCCCGGTCGCAGGCTATATGTCGGACAATACTCTTTCAAGGTACGGAAAGAGAAAGCCGTATCTCATATTTGCGTCGCTTCCCGTGGCTTTGACTATGTGGCTGCTCTTTACTTCGTTTGATATGAGCTATACAGTCAAGGTCATATATTTTTTTGCCGTGATGCTGCTCTTCCAGATGACATTCTCATCCTTCTTTGTGCCGTATATGGCATGGGGCTCAGAGCTGACAGAAGATTATGATGAAAGGACAGTACTGAGATCGTACGCGTATGTGTTCAATCAGGTCGGAATGGCCCTCGGGATGGTGGTGCCGACGGTCCTTGTGGATCTCTTGATGAGACACGGCTTCAGCCTGAATGTTTCCTGGTCGCTGATGGGCGCGTTCGTCGGAGTCATGAGCGGAGCGGCCCTTCTTGTCTGCGCTCTCGGCATACATGAGAGTGATGATCCGGATTTTGTCAGACCGGAGGGATACAGCAACCGGCCGGATCTTTCCATATTCAGAAATATAATCAGAGACTATGCCGGCATCATCAGGGTAAGGCCTGTCCAGTACATAGTCGGGACAAGTCTGCTTTATCTCGTGGCGAACACATTCTTCATGTCGGACAGAGTCTATTTCTTCACATATAACGCGGGTCTCGGCGCGTGGCACATCTCCGCGATAATGCTTATCATCACAGTATCCGGCATCGTTTTCACGCCGTGCATCGCATGGATAAGCCTCTATGCGGACCGGAAGAATGTATTCACCGCAGGCATAGGCCTGGCGGGCGTCCTCATGATGGCAGCGAGGTTTTTCCCTCTGGGATCATTCGCCGGGATAGTCGCTGTATGTGTGATTTATTCTGTCGGCAACACATGCTACTGGCAGCTGATGCCTTCGATGCTGTACGATGTCTGCGAGGTCGAGGAGCTGGTCTCGGGCGAAAAGCACGCGGGCCAGGTGATATCCCTGCAGGCTCTGTCCGAATCACTGTCAGTCGCGATAGCTTCCCAGCTGCTCGGTATAATACTTGAGACCGGCGGCTTCGACGCTTCCCTTGAGACACAGAGTGAAACAGCTCTGGACTGCATCAGCACCTGCTTTTCGTTCATCCCGGGTCTGGCCATGCTGCTCGTTGCGCTGCTTATGCTGAGATATCCGGTGAACGCCAGGCGTTTCAAGGATGTGATGAGAGCGGTATATCTGAAGCGAGGCGGGGAGGAGCCGGATCTGACGGAATTCAGCGATATATACGGAAAACGCAGCTGATGATCAGAAGAAGCAGGATGGAAAGCCCGAAAGCGTGGTGATTAAAATGAAAGATTACAGGATATGTATAGTGCAGACAACTTCATA
>CACYHM010000314.1 GCA_902774195.1 uncultured Eubacteriales bacterium | reverse complement strand
TTATGGATCGCTGTGTTCTTCGGATACATCGTTGCAAACTTGTCGTACAGGAGAGCATGGAAGGACATGGAGCTCAGGAAGACGGGCGTTTCATATATGTCCGATATCTATGACATGATATATATGGCTGATCTTGTCAACGGCGAGATCACCGTGATAAAGGGCGAGGCCGAAAACCGGGGAAAGTCGCGCGAAAGAGTAGTTGAGAGGCTCAGGGACCTCTTCATCGATGACGTCACCGATGAGTACAGAAAGGTCGTCGACGAATTCATGGATCCGACGACGTTCATCGAGCGCTTCGATAAAGAGAGCATCGCCTGCCAGTACATGAGCAAAACAAAGGGATGGTGTCTCGTAAGGCTCTTCGCGATAGACCGCAAAGAGGGAGAAGATCTTCGCAAGTTCATCTTTACGATACAGAACATAAACGAAGAAAAGACCGAGATGGACAGGATCGAAGACAGCATCACGACCGCCGAAAACGGGCCTGATGCTGTCATAGTGGAGTCTGTGCCGTATTCGATAAAGGATATCGTGGATGAGGCGCTTGCTGACATTGAAGAAGAAGCAAAGCTCAGGGACGCGGAAGTGACCTCGGATATCTCGCCTAAGATAGCTGAAAAACTCGTGGGCGATCCGGGAAAACTCCGCATGGCGATCTCTTGCATGATCCTCAGCGCTCTCAAACATTCAAAGGGCGGGAGCATCAAGCTGTCGGTCTTCTCCGCTGAAACGGACGAAGGCAGGGAGCATCTGCTCGTGTCCGTAAAGGACAGCGGAGACGGAAAAGCGGACGGCGAAGACTTTGCCGGACTCGGACTGAACATCGCCGCAGAAGTGCTCAAAGCCATGGACTCGGAGCTCCATTCGATAAATGAAGAGGGAGAGGGAAGCGAACTCTACTTTGAGATAGAGCAGGAGAAAGCATGATAACCGTTATCTACAGCGTGTGCCTGTTCGTATGCGTCGTCATGCTCCTGAACATGGCGCAGAAGAACTACAACAACATAGACATCTATCACTGGACCATCCTGATCCTGATACCCATCATCGTCATGGCGTATCTGCTCAAGACGACAGTGACCACTCCCGATGCAGCCTACGTGCTGATGTGCTTCCAGTATCTGGACAGCGCATTCCTTTCGATCGTCGTTATCTTTTACCTGCTGCACACGGCAGGAGTGACGGCGAGACCGTGGATGAAGATCGCGCTGTACGGACTTGGTATCGTGCACATGGTGATCGTATGCGTCTGCATCCACACTGACCTGTATTACAGCAAGGTAGAGGTCATAGAATCCTCACGCGGAAATATAGTGCATGTCAGCGGCGGGCCGCTGATGGTATATCACTATATCTATCTTGCCATAATCGCGGCCTGCCTTGCCGCTGTCGTCGTGATAGGCATCAGGAACAAGGGCAGATACGCGTTTTCGACCATGCTGATATACCTGTCTATCCCGCTGGTCACCTTTGTTCTGTATTTCGTCGAGGGGTTTGTCGGTGCCGACTATACGATGCTTCCGGTGGCATACGCCGGGATCGACGTGATCATCGCGCTGAACTACGAGATCGCGCATACTCACGACATAGCATTCCTTATTGCGGATCATCACGGATCCGACCCGTCAAGAGCCTATGCGGCCATCGGCATGAACGGGAAATTCCTCAGCTGCAACGAAAAGAGCTACGAATTCCTGCCGTTCCTCAAGGAGATAAAAGTGAACGACATGCTCCCGAAAGGGGATCATATAGCCGATATCATAATGGATCTCATAGATTCATTTGAGCGCGAAGGAATGAGATCTGTGAAGTACCGCCTTGGAGACCTTACCTGCGAATGCGATATATCGTACTTCTCGCTGCATGAGGGAGGAGACAGGCACGGATACCTCCTGGACATACACGACGCTACAGAAGAGCAGGAAGCCTACGATCTCATTCAGAGCTACAACGACAGACTCAATGAAGAGGTCAGAGAGAAAACGGAGAACATCCGCGACATGCAGCGCAAGATCGTGCTGGGCATGGCAGGCATCATAGAAAACCGGGACAACAACACGGGCGGCCATGTAAAGAGGACGAGTGATATCATCAAGATCATAGTCGACGAGATAATGGCGCGCGGCAGTATGGATATCAGCGGGCAGATGGCTGAAGACATAGTCAGGGCTGCTCCAACGCACGACCTCGGCAAGGTCGCCATAGACAACAGCATCCTCAACAAGCCGGGGAAATTCACCGACGAGGAATACGCGATAATGAAGACCCACTCGACAAAGAGCGGCGAGATGGTGATGATACTGCTCGACGGCGTCGAGGAGGAGCGCTTCGTGAAAGTGGCATATAACGTAGCCCGCTACCATCACGAGAGATGGGACGGACGCGGTTATCCTGAGGGACTCGTCGGCACGATGATCCCTCTCGAAGCCAGGATAATGGCCATCGCG
>CACYHM010000313.1 GCA_902774195.1 uncultured Eubacteriales bacterium | reverse complement strand
CGGATCTTTTATTTTTTTGATGAATTTGATAGGCTCGAGCATCTCCTGAGGAAAGTCCGAGGCAGGCTTGCCCATTGCCACCTCGGTGATCCAGGTCGCGTAGATGATATATGATGATCTGAGCGCGGAGGCGTCTCGGTAGGGAAGAAAGACATAATGCACGAGGTGTTCTCCATACTCGGCGCCGAAAGGATATTCTGGAGGGTCGGCATGAAGCCGGGAGCCGCGGTGCTCACCGGCAGGTGCGGGAAGACCATGATCTTTGCTCTCTCGGGAAATCCGTACGCGTCATATGTGGACCTGCACATGATAGTCAGGCCGGCTCTGTCGGAATTTACCGGAAACAACAGGCTTGAAATGATCAGGGGAACAGCTGTCCTGATGGATGACTTTGATAAAAAAAGTCCTGTAAGGAGGTTCATCAGAGCGACCGTGCAGGACGGCAGGGTGTACATAGACGGTCACACCGGAGGCAACGGTGACATATCATCGGGAAGGAACATCAACGCGATGGTGGATGTTCCGGCGGGCTCGGATAAGCTCAGCGCGGGCTCGGGGTACAAGATCCTGAAAACGCTGGAGAAGCTCAGGGTCAGGACGGCAGATACTGCAGAGGCCGGGCTCGATGACAGGCTTTTCACGAATATCAATAATATGGATGATTACGGAAGTCTTCAGACTGACACGAGAAGATGACACTGACGGACGGCTTTATGTGGTAAACTGTAAGGGATACTGAATAAGGCCATTTTTTGTGCCGGAAACGGAGAGACGATGAGACCCGAAGAAATAAGAAGGATAAGAAAGAGGATAGAACCGACCCTGAACAATTTCAGGAGCATATACGGATGCTACGTCAATGCCGCCGGAGAGATCGTGACGACGATGGAGATACCGGTGCTCGACATGAAGACGGAAGAACGCGAGATGTATGCCGCCGTCCTGAAAAAGGTGCTGTCGGGCAAAGCGGGGAGAAACCAGATATCGCTGGAATTCCCGGCGGACAAGGTCGGCAGCAGCGATGAGCACAGGCTTCTCATGGCGCTCAAAAGCACGCAGCTCAGAGATGAAAGCATGAGAGAGCTGATGTATCAGAGGATCATAGGATCCCTCGACATGGACGGCGAAAGCTACGTGATAATACTTGCGGCGGACACATATGATCTCAGGGCCAAAGACGTGAAAAACGAAGAGTGGTCCGAAGAATCGAATGAGCAGTTCGAATATTTCATCTGCGCGATATGCCCTGTGAAGACTTCGAAAGCGGCTCTCCAGTACCTGCCGGGACAGCAGGAGTTCAGGGGCATATCGACGGGAACGCTGCTTGCGCCGCCGTCAGTCGGCTTCGTCTTCCCTGTCCTTGATGAGGGCAGCGCCGATATTTATCAGGCGCAGTATTATACGAAGAGCACTGCCGGGAACCACGGCGAGCTGATCACGGCTCTGTTCATGATAGACAATCCCCCGATGGCTGCGGACGTGCAGAAGGAGACCTTCAACTCCACTCTTGCGGAGACTCTCGGCAAGGAGTGCAGCCTGGATGTGGTGACGTCCCTGCAGGCGAAGCTGACGGCAAGGGCCGAAGAGATCCGGGAAGAAGATCCTTCCGCGGTGGCCGAGGTCTATATAGGGGACATAGAGGCCATACTTACGGACAAAGGAGTCTCCGACGATAAGGTCAGGAAATTCGGCGAATCGGCAGAGGCCCGTTTCGACGGAGCGTCAGCTCTCAATATCGGGAACCTCATACAGAAAAGATCCTTTGAAGTCCGGACGCCGGAGACGAAGATCACGACCGATCCGGATACCGCGATGAGGATAAAGACAAAAGTGATAGACGGAGTAACGTACATACTCGTGCCTGCGGGCGAGAGCGTGAGCGTTAACGGAGTAGAGATAAGCACCCGCTGACCAGAGACCTTGTTTTTCAGAGAAGTGAGCCGGGCAACGAGATGAAAAAGACAGATATCAGGACACGCGAACAACTGGAAAAACGCATACTGCGCATATCCTTTGTGATGAGCTGCATTCTTTCGCTTGCGGAGGTGATCGCCGCGATCATTCTTCGTTCGCACACCGTCCTGATGGACGCGATATTCGACTCAGCGGATCTCATCATGATGGGACCTTTCCTGGTCCTCGTCCCTCTCCTCTACCAGCCGGTGAGCGAAAGACGGCCGTACGGATACTCTCAGGTCGAAGCCCTTTTCCTGATAATAAAGTACACGGTGCTCCCTTTTCCTGATAATAAAGTACACGGTGCTCCTGATACTGGTCGTTGCGATGATGGGAGCGAACGTGCACATTATCCTCACAGGAGGCCATCAGGTCAGTTCCGGCGCGATCGCCGTGTTCGAGCTCTGCCTCGCTGCCGCGAGCGTCATAATGTACTTTTTCCTTCTGCACATGAGTAAAAAATACGAATCTCCCACTATCCGCGCGGAGATATACATGTGGAAGACGGACATAATCGGCAGCTGCGGAGTCGCTGCGGCCTTCCTGGCACAGTTCTTCTTAGGGGATACTGTCCTCAAGCCGCTCACCCCGTACATAGACTCCGGAGTGGCTTTGATCATGTCGCTTTTCCTCATAGCCGAACCGGTAAGGGAGATCATCAGAGGATTCAGGCAGATGATGCTTTTCTCGCCTCCGGATGAGGACATGAGCAGAGTCCACGAGGTAGTGAAAGCCGCGCTCAGGGACTATCCTTACGAAGCGACTTTTATCGATGTGATCCAGACCGGGCGCAAGACCTGGATAGAAGTGTACCTGAAGAGGTCCGATGACAATGCGGTCATAGATACCGGGCATTGGAAGGACCTCAGGGGAAGGGTCGTCGAAGAACTCAGCGATGATTTCGACCAGCTTTATGTCGAGTTCATACCGGATATCCCTGATTCGTGATGCTCAGCCTTGTTGAGCGCCTGAGCGGGTGATACAATATTGTCAACATAACGGGAAGGAGAGGTGTCCAGATGTACAAAATAGTAAGACGGAAGGCGCTTAGGCCTACGGTCACGCAGCTCGAGATCGAAGCTCCGCTGGTGGCGCGCAAGGCTAAGCCGGGCCAGTTCATCATCCTGAGAGTCGATGAAGAGGGCGAGAGGATCCCTCTGACGGTCGCCGGCGTGAATCCTGAAGAGGGCACGGTCAAGATCATCTTCCAGGTGGTGGGAGGCACGACAGAGCAGCTCAACCACGTAAAGGAGGGAGAGTACCTGCAGGACTTCGTGGGGCCTTTGGGCAATGCGACGGAGACCGAGGGTATAAAGAAGGTCTGCATCGTAGGCGGCGGCGTAGGCTGCGCGATCGCGATGCCTGTAGCCCAGGAGTTCCACAGGCTCGGAGCTGATGTAACGAGCATCATAGGATTCAGGAGCGAAGACCTGGTCATACTCGAAGACGAGTTCAATGCCTGCTCGGACAAACTCATCGTCATGACAGACGACGGATCATACGGCAGGGAAGGCAATGTAACTATCCCTCTGAAGGAGATGCTTGCGGCAGGAGAGAAGTTCGACATGATCATCACGATAGGACCGCTGATCATGATGAAGTTCGTGACTCTGACGGCGAAGGAGTTCAACGCCCCTATCACAGTATCTATGAGCCCGATCATGATCGACGGCACGGGCATGTGCGGCGGCTGCAGACTGACACTCAACACCGAAGAGGGACCGAAGATGAAGTTCGCCTGCGTCGACGGACCGGACTTCAACGGATACGAGGTGGACTTCGACGAGGCCATCTCGAGAGGCCGCATGTATGCCGAATACGAGAAGCATGCGTACGAAGAAGCCTGCAATCTGTACAGGATGGCGGACAGAGCGTAAGGAAGGGGGAACGGAAATGGCACTTGAACCTAAAAAACATGAAATGCCTGCACAGGACCCTCAGGTCCGCGCGCACAATTTCGATGAGGTAGCACTCGGATATACAGAAGAGATCGCTCTGGCAGAGGCGCAGAGGTGCCTCAACTGCAAGAACAGACCGTGCGTCGAAGGCTGCCCGGTGAATGTCAACATCCCTGACTTCATCATGAAGGCAAAGGAAGGCGACTGGGAAGGCGCATATAAGATAATCAATGAGACATCCACGCTGCCTGCGGTGTGCGGCAGGGTATGCCCGCAGGAGACTCAGTGCGAAGCAAAGTGCACTATGGGCATCAAGTTCGAGCCTGTAGGCATTGGACGTCTCGAAAGATTCGCGGCCGACTGGCATAACGCAAATACGAAAGAAAAGGCGGCCGCTCCGAAGAGCAACGGCCATAAGGTCGCGGTAGTAGGCTCAGGCCCGTCGGGACTCACCTGCGCGGGAGACCTCGCGAAGAAGGGATACAAGGTGTCCGTATTCGAGGCGCTGCATACAGCGGGCGGAGTTCTTGTATACGGCATCCCTGAGTTCAGGCTTCCTAAGGCCATCGTAGCCAGAGAGGTGGAAGGCCTCAGGGAGCTCGGCGTGGACATAGAGACCAACGTCATCATCGGAAAGACTCTGACTATAGACGAGCTTTTCGACGAGATGGGCTTTGAGGCGGTGTTCGTCGGATCGGGAGCAGGGCTCCCGAGCTTCATGAACATCCCGGGCGAGTCTCTGAAGGGAGTGTTCTCGGCAAACGAATACCTCACAAGATCGAATCTCATGAAGGCGTTCAGAGATGATCCGAAGACACCTATCATGAAGGGCGGC
>CACYHM010000312.1 GCA_902774195.1 uncultured Eubacteriales bacterium | reverse complement strand
CAACGTCAGCCTTTGCAGCAGCGTTAGGCGCAGAACCCATGCCGGCCTCATTGGAGTAGAGTCCTCTCTTGAGTCCCCACATGATGACCGATCCGGTGAAGCCTCCGAAGATGGCCTTGAAGTCGAATGCAGTGCTGAAGATCAGTCCGAACATCGCTCCGAGGTTCCTGGCGTTGAGCACGAGGACGACGAGGGACATCGCAACGTAGATGACTCCCATGACAGGTACGAGGAATCCCGTAACGTCTGTCAGCTTCTTGGCGCCTCCGAGGATGGTGGCGGCAAAGAATACAGCGAGGATGACGCCGATGACCATCGGAGTCGACTTCTCGTTGTAGAAGCTGAATGTCGCGAATGTCGACTGCAGGTTGTATGCCGCGAGCATGTTGTATCCTACAGCGTATGTGAAGATGATCAGTACCGAGAACAGCACTCCGAGCCATCTCTGGCCGAGGGCGTTCTGCATGTAGTACGACGGTCCGCCGTAATATGTACCGTCATCAGCCTTCTTCTTGTAGATCTGAGCCAGTGTCGACTCGATGAATGCGTTGGCTCCGCCGAAGATCGCGGTGATCCACATCCAGAAGATGGCTCCCGGTCCGCCGAGTATGATGGCTGTGCAGACGCCGATGATGTTTCCCGTACCTACACGGGAAGCTGTCGAGACCATCAGAGCTCCGAATGACGAGATACCCTTTTCATCGGCAGGCTTCTCGCTTACGACTTTGAACATCTCTCCGAACATCCTTACCTGAACGGCCTTCGTTCTGATCGTGAAATAAATGCCTACGGCGATCAGGAACAGAGGAACGATGTAAGGCTGATAGAGGATATTGTTCATGAAACTTACAAATGCGCTCATGTTTTTCTCCTTTTCTCTTTTTTCTTCCTTAGTTTTAACTTACTTTATTTTCGTGTGTATATTTTAACAAGGCGGAGCACGTCTGTCCACATTTCTTTGTTGACCCGGCTGTGTGAATCGGATAAACTTGGATTGTATACAATACCGCCAATCGTATGGAAAACCGAGGTGTATCATGGACAGCACGAACGGCAGCAAACCGGCCCAGCCTTTATCCGCAGGCCTCTATACCGAGCTTCAGAAGGACATCCTTTCGGGAGCTCTTCCCGACGGCAGCAAGCTCACGGAGCAGGCTGTATGCAAGAGATACAATGTGAGCCGAACTCCGGTGAGAGAGGCTCTGCGCCAGCTCGAGGCGGACGGCCTTATCGAGAACATCCCCAACAGGGGCGCGTACGTCACCGGCCTTTCAAAGCGTGACATCTCAGACCTCTTCGACCTGAGAGCCCTGTTCGAGGTGCAGGCCGTGGAATGGGCGATAAAGCGCATGGAAAGCGCGGATATCGACCGCCTGTCGGAAAGTCTGGAATTCATGGAGTTCTATACTCTCAAGGACGATGTCGACAAGGTCCTTTCCTTCAATTCTCAGTTCCACAGCATCATCTACGCCGGCACCGGCAACCGCAAGCTCCGCAGATCGCTGGAGGTATACCAGACCTATCTGAAGTATTCGGCGCCTCACAAGTCCTATTCCGGCAGCAGTCTCAGATCGATACTCGATGAGCACAAGGCGATATTCGAGGCCTTCGAGTCAAAGAATCCCGCCGCCGGCCGCAAGGCGATGGAATATCACATGGAGCATTCCAAGCTGCGCCGCATGGTGGACTATTTCTGATCCGCGGCCTACATCATGCCTATCAGAAGCTCGAGCACGAAGACCGTGACGCAGCTCGCCGCCGCGACACAGATGAGGTCCGCGCCCATCCACGCTGCGAGAATTCCCGCGATCAGGGCGGCCGCGCCCGCAAGAGGCTCATCTGTCGCCTGTATTATCGCCGGGAAGGTCATGACTGCCAGCGTCACGTACGGCACATAGTACAGGAAGGACTGCGCGAAGCGGTTCTGTATCGGCTTTTTCATGATGAGCGACGGTATGACTCTCATGCACCAGGTCGCGAACGCCATCACGAATATATACAGGTAGATATTCGGCTTCATGCGGACGCTCCTTTCTCCGGAGCGGCTGCCCCGGCGTCAGGGTCGTCCTCTCCCGCATCGCGCGGGAACAGCAGGGCGAAGACCGCCGAGATCGATACTGTCAGGATTATCGTGCGGGTCCCCGGCGAGAGGGCCGCAGCAGCAGGTATGACGGCTGCCCCATATGAGCACACGAAGCTCGCTGCCACCGCAGCGAGCACTTTTTTGTCCTTCCGGCCCTGAGGGATTATCACCGCGAGGAACATCCCGAAGAGCGCCACGCTGAGGGCGCTGACCACATTGCCCGGGAGTATGCTCCCCATGCTGATACCCACCGCGGTGCCCGCAGCCCACATCGGCACGGCTGCGATCAGCGCTCCGAAGGTGAACCACGGAGTCGGCACGCCCGGCCGCCTGATGGTGACGCCGAAGATCTCGTCCGTGATGCATGTCCCCAC
>CACYHM010000311.1 GCA_902774195.1 uncultured Eubacteriales bacterium | reverse complement strand
ACAGATATACTCCCGTGGACGATCCGGCAGGATGTGCCTTGGATACGGGAAGTTTTATCAGCGCTTCCTGAGACCGGATCTATGGAAAAGCATTCCATCCTGGATTGCTGGATCAGGGATCAGAAGGCTTACCATGCTTCGGCGCTTAAAAAGGCGGAGGTAAAAGACAGAAGGGACCGGCGCATATCGACGGCGGTGCTTGTCCTGACTGTCATTGTTTACTGTGCTGCGCTGATCTATGAACTGGCTGTATACCGGCATGCCGCAGGAACAGGAAACGCGGATATGATCCGGGCTGCGCTCAAGATCGTGCTGGGCACGATGTCAGCTGCCACCCTGTTTACGGGGAACTATTACGGGAAAATGTCGGTCTCCAGCGCCGTCGACGATCACAGGCGCATGATCGCGCTGTATGATGAGGCAGAGAAAGAAATTATGGAAAACGGGGAAAGCAGGGAGCTGCAGCTCATGCTCGCCGGAGAATTCCTGAGCGAAAACAGCACATGGTATGCTTATCAGAGCAGGAACAAACCCGATATTATTGTGTAAAAGGAGATGTTTAATTTCTTCTTGCCTTTAAGAATGTCATGAAGGCAAACGCTGCGGCGGCGAGTACCGCTGTCAGCATCCACAAGGTAAGGTTTGCTTCATCACCGGTCCTTAAGGTGTTCGCTGAACCTTTTTGCGGATCGTTGCCATTCTGCGGACTGCCGCTGTCCTGCGGCCCGTCATCGCTATGTTCGGGATCAGCTTCTCCTGTGATCGTGAAGTGCACGGTTCTGTCAAGATTATTCTTATAATATGCTTCTCTGACTTTCCCGTCTTTGTTGAAGCCCACCGTCGCGGTGTATGCGCCTGGCTGCCATTTCTCATAGCCGGATGCGGTTTTGTTGAGGTACAGCATTGCACCGGCTTCGATCCCTTTGAAGATAATGAATCGTTGACTGACGGAGCCTGATGCAACAGTGCTTCCGTCGCTGTCGCGGGTCACGATCCAGTCTACGAGGACATCTTCTCCATCGGACTGCTCGCCGCCCAGGTCGACATTGCTCCTGTTTGCGAGGAAATAGTTGATGTTCACAGGCTCACCCTGCGCAAACTCGATTTTCTTTGCATCATCCGGGATCATGTAAGGATCCGGCAGGCTTTCTTCATTTGAAGTGGTGAAAAGATTGTCGAGTGTAAGATCCACATCGGCATTTACATCCATAGAGCCTTTGTCTTCGATGCACCCGGAGATGACCTTATTCGACGGGCAGGGAAGCTCGTCGATATCATAGAGGGCTGTAGCATCATCATCGGAATACCCGACAAGCTCCCAGTACGGGGTCCCGTTTACGTCTTTAGAGTACTTGAGCTTGTATACTGTGTAGGAATTCGGCCGGAGCGGCTTGCGGCCTTCCATATAGCTTATCAGCTCATTCATGATGCTAAAATATTCATCCGAGAATGGTTCGGCTGCTTTTAGCCTGACTACGATCTCATCCCATCCGGGACGCTCTTCTACTGTAGGGATGCCATCGTTGTCACTGTCGATCAGGATGATCGCCTTGTATTTTTCTGCAATGTCATCCGCACCCGGATCCGTTATGAGACCGATCCCGGTCACAGCATGCTGAGAGCCGGAGAGTCCGGACGAGGACACAGAACCCAGAGAAACCTCAAACACTGAGCGGTTTTCGGGATCAGCGGCGACTCTGAGCATTTTATCTATATCCGAAGGCCTTTCGACAAGATTGTACTGCGTCTGGGCTAAAGAGCTTACAAAATTCTTCCTGAAACCGCCTGCGTCTTGTTTCGTGACTCCCGCGCCGCTAGAGGTTCCGCTGAGGAAGTACTCTTGCATGAAAAACCAGTCTATGGCACGGTCGGCATCACTGCCTCTGTCTGTAAAACATACATTATAGTACGCAAATATGTCGTCCTCTGAGCTGAATGGCTGACGGGTCCGAGGGTTCGTGATATTATCGGCCCAGCCTGACAGCCAGAGCATGTTGGCGCAGGAGGCTGCCCAGCAGTGCAGGGTGTCGTATCCACCGTAATATTCAAACGGCTTTTCTTCCAGACAATTCCATTTCTCAGCATCAATAAAAGTAGCATCCTCTACTCTGACAGGAGTGTCTGAGCCCTCGCCGCTGTCCCGGAAATGCTCCCTGAGAGCATTCAGCATGCTGCTCTTGTTGGAAGATGTAAGACCGGTCATCGTCAGCCGCAGGGTCTTACCGTCAGCTGACGTGAATTCCGTATCGACCGGTATGATCTCGCTGCTGGGAGCAGTTTTGCTGTTCAGGATGATATTCTGTGTATCATCGCTGGGCGGAGCCGCGAGGCCCCACGAGTCGAAATCAGCTTCCGCATATGCGGGAGGACCTGCTGCGGCGGTGCCCGCACAGAGCATCAATGTGAGCATTACGATACTAAAGCATTTTTTCATCGTTCCCCGTCCCTTTATCTATGTAACAGATCT
>CACYHM010000310.1 GCA_902774195.1 uncultured Eubacteriales bacterium | reverse complement strand
CCGAGTATCATGCATCGTCCGTGCTGGCTGAGGCCGCTTTTCTTTATCGGCTTTCCGACATAGATCTCGGAGCCGTTGACCTTGATCGCGAGACATTCGAGCGCGTTTTCGTTATCATCATATCCGGTCTCAAGGTATTCCCTCAGCGTCTGCAGCTTCGGCCTGTCCTTTATGTCCATAACCTTTATGAACGTCCTGCAGTACTTTTCCTCGCCGATCATGTGCACCATGTCTCCGGTCTGCAGCACCGTCCTCGCGGGAGGCATCGGTATCTTCCTGTCGCCTTTTTCGATCTTTATCACGTACACGGAGTTGTTCTTTCCCCAGTCGAGATCCAGCAGCGACTTTCCGATAAACGGAGATCCCTCACGGACCATCCAGACGAACACGTGGTAGTCCTCGTCGAGCCAGAGTCCGGTATCCCGTTCGCCTCCGCGTTCCTCCATGGTCTTCTGGTTGAGGTTCGCGAAGAACCTCGTTTCGAGCTGGAGGTAATACGTGGCGATGAAATCCGACCTGGCTATCACGATTATGCTGAGCGGCAGCAGGAACATTATCAGTATATTGCCTATGCTGAAGAACTTGTACAGCGGTATGATGGCTATCACCTCGAGTATCACGGCCTTGATGGCGGTCATCACCACAAGAGGCGGCCTGTTGGAAAGTCTGTCCATCCACAGCTCCGTGAACTCCGCGCTGCGCCGTCCCATGAAAGGCACGGAGAAGAACGCTATCACGATGTAAATGAATATCGTGATGCCGATCTTTGAAGGCATCTCGCCCACGGCTTTTTCCAGGAACGGCTGAACGTGCCTGACGGAGGTGATGGTCACGACCAGCAGTATGCTGCCGTATACCGCGATCTTGGTAAAGAATTCCTTTATCACGGCCTTCCATTCGGAGCTGTTCTCTTCCTCGACCTGATCGTCGGAGGTGTAGCTGTTTATCCTGTTCCTGAGCTTTTCAGGCATCCTGGCCGTCAGCTTCGGTATGAGCCTGTCCGCCTGCTTTATGAGCACCGGCGTAGCGATTATGGTGATTATGGACGACGCGACTATGACCGGATAGAGATATCCGTCCATCACTCCCAGTGAGATCCCCAGGCCCGCGATTATGAATGAGAATTCGCCTATAGGCGCCAGTGATACTCCGCCCTTCATGGACGTCTCTATGTCCTGGCCCGAGAGCATCATGCCTATGGTCGCGAATATGAGCTTGGCCGTCACGGCTATGACGGCGATAGGGATTATCGATGTCCAGCGCTGGACGATGATCGCGGGATCCACCATCATCCCCACGGAGAGGAAGAAGATGGAGCCGAACATGTCCTTGATGCCTGCAGTGACCCTTTCGACATTGTGCGAATAGCGCGTTCCCGCAAAGAGCGAGCCTGCTATGAAGGCTCCGAGCTCCATCGAAAACCCGAGTCCCTTGGCCAGAAGCGCCATCAGGAAGCAGAAGCCGATGCTGAGCAGCGTCAGAGTCTCGTCGTTCATCAGCCCCATCGTCCTGTCGAGAAGCGTCGGCACGAAGAATATGCCCAGTATGAGCCACAGCACCAGATATGTGAGCATCAGAGCCATCTGCGCCGGTGAAACTGTCTCGCCCGACGATCCCTTCGATATGGCGGTCAGCACGACCATCATGAATACCGCGATCACGTCCTCCATGACAAGGGAGCCCATGACAAGACTTGCATACTTCTCCTTTTCAAGCCCGAGTTCGCTGAAGCATTTCTGTATCACTACAGTCGAGCTGATCGACAGCATGGCTCCGAGGAATATCGCATCCATGGTGGTCATGCCGGCCAGGATGCCGAAGCCGTAGCCTACAGCCATGACGCCGGCCATCTTGACAGCTGCGGATACTATGGCCGTGCTTCCCACCTCGGTGAGCTTGTTGAAATCGAATTCGAGACCTATGTGGAAAAGTATTATGATCACTCCGATCTCGCTCCACATATCTATGGAGTCGGCAGACGAAACATCCAGGAACAGCGGAAAATGAGGCCCTATAATGAAGCCCGCGAGAATGTATCCCAGGATAGTAGGGAGCTTGAGTTTTCTGAATATGATCGTGACCACGGCTGCTGTGGTCAGCATTGCGGCAAGATCGATTATTAGATGCAGTACGTCCATTATTTGGTCCTCAGTTCTTTGCGGATCTGCTTCCAGCCCGACATGTATCTGTCCATCATGGCGTAGAAGTCTTTTCCGTGATCCGGCACCACGGTATGCACCAGTTCGTGCAGTATCACATAGTCGAGCTCGATGTCGGATCTCAGAGCCAGCATGAGGCTCAGGTTGATGTGCTTTGTCACCGTGTTGCAGCTTCCCCAGCGGGTCTTCATGTCCCTGACGGTCCAGCCGCTGCACCGAAGGCCGGTGACATCCTCGATGTACGGGAGCCTCTCCGCGATCCTTCTCTTCAGATCTCTGCGCCTTGCTTCCTTCTCCGCCCTTGTCTCAGGCTC
>CACYHM010000309.1 GCA_902774195.1 uncultured Eubacteriales bacterium | reverse complement strand
AAGGCCGCGACAGTTATGTATGAGAACATCCAGCGGTATCTCATTACAGCCTTCACATTCTGCACCGGGTGTGAGGCAGCCCATTTTATGAGTATGCCCCAGAGGCGGCACCACTGGCTGTAGTCGTAGGCGGTGTCGCGAATGCCGCGCCACTCCCTGTGCTTAAGGATGCCGGTGTCCTTTCTGATAAGATCCGCTTTGCCCTTTTTCACAGCTCACCACCGTCCTTCTTTATCTTCTTGTATTCAAGACTCTCAACAAATGCCTGGATCCGGGTAGCGAGCTGGCCCGAGCCTCTGACCACATATTCGCGGTCTATACCTAGTGTCGGAAGCCCGTACTCCTCTGCCAGCACCTGAGTGTTCAGAGTGCGCTCGTAACCCCAGAAGTCGCAGAATTTTGCCTGCTCTATCACCACTCCGTCGACGTGGTAATCTTCGGCCAGTCCTTTCACGGTCTCGCGTCTCTCTCTTATCTTCTCCTGCGACATGAAGCGCGGGCACTGGTTCGTCTCAAGATAGAAACGGCACACCTGATCGAGAGCGGGCTCATCTTCTGTAAGATGTATCCGCTGCCTTCCCGGGAAGGATCCGAAGCAATAGCGGTCGGCCGCCGCATAGCAGCGCGCGTTCTCAAGTATCTCAGAAAAGCCGTAGTCGTCGAGTTCACTTCCGACCACAACGACACGTGCTCTCCAGCGCCCCGGCGGATCAGGCTCACGCTCTTTGAGATCCTCAAGGCTCTCTCTCAGGTACGGCAGTATCTTAGCGGTCGGGCAGGCGTAGCTCACAAGTGAAAGAATATGGAATTCCCTCGGTGTGATACCTGGATTCTCGGGTTTTCTCATCTCCGTTATCTCTTCGAAAACGGCGCACATCTCGTTATGTTCTCTGACCGCAGCCCGTATGGCCTCATCGGATATATCGACGCCGTACTTTTCGGACATCGGCTTTAATATGTGATCCCTTATCTGGTCGGTATACAGCTTTATACCGTGCGGGCTTATCTTCAGAGGAGCGTCTATGATGCCCCATCCGAAGTCCGGATTACTGATGAGATCGAGTTCTCTTATGTTTTCGATCACCCGCACCATCTGCTGGCAGGTGTCGGAACTCGCGTAAAAATCGAGGAAATTCATACCGCCCTCAAAGGCTCGTTCAAAGATCGCCCTGGTATAGCCGCAGATGAAGCTCGACATGTAATACTGGCTTATGTCGAGTGAGCCCGTGTTAGGCGCGCGAAGGCGCACCGAGAAGGCTTTTCCGCAATTGAGCAGCACTTCGGGCAGATAATAGCAGGTATATCCGACTGCTATGCCTCCTTCATCCTTTTCTTCAAGCACCAGTCCGTTCGCCGTCTGCGCGAGCAGTTCCTCGTAGTAATGGATATGCTTCAGATCCCTCATCTCTCAGTCCTCTTATTCTCCATCGTATACAGCCTGCATGTTGATGCATTCCATAGGACAGCTCTTCACGCAGAGAGCGCAGCCTATGCACCTTTCGTTCACCAGTTCGGGAAAGAGATTGCGGTATCTGCCGCTCCTGCCCGGCTTTGTCAGATCGAGTGCACCGGCCGGACATGCCTGAACGCAGATGCTGCAGCTCACGCAGTTCTCATAATGGAAGCTCGGTATCTTCTTTGCATTCGCCATCTTACATCTCCAAAAGTCTGTTTATCCCCAGTTTTTCTATGGTCTCTGGAAGCGGGTGTCCGGTCTTTTCGTCCCAGCCGAAGGCCTTCCAGTGCATCGCGACCTGTTCGTCGTTTTTCAGTGTGATCCCTTTCAACGGCCCTGTCTTGAGAGGCGGTTCCCCCTGCATGCGCTTCGGAAGCTTTACATCAGCCGGCTCATATCCGTGCTTTACATTGAACATCTGCCGGATCGTCTGTATGCGCTCTCCTATCTCCATGTAATGATCGCCGTCGTAGTCCCAGCCGGCAGCCGCGTTGATATACTCGATGGCCTTGTACATGTGTACTCCCATCATCTCGGCATAGTAACAGCCGCCTATGCCGTCGAACAGCATCGAGTAGCAGGCATTCGCTTTGGATATAAGAGCCAGTGTCTCTGTGGCTTCAAGATCCTCAGCCTTTGGATGGAGAGAAGCAGGAGGAGCCCAGCTGCATATGTCGCAGAGCGACATGGCGTTGTACTGGACGCCCATGCCTATGGTATGCTTGCCCGGCGCAGGTTCTGCCACCATGTGTATGCCGAGCTGCGGGTCGTTTCTGGTATCATGCATGCCCGGCTCCTGTCCGCCCACATGCATGGCATATTCCTTC
This sequence comes from uncultured Eubacteriales bacterium, assembly GCA_902774195.1. Next base: position 190 of record CACYHM010000309.1, on the reverse strand, counting down.
CCCCCGTATTTCTCTGAAGCGCGCTTCACACCGTCAGCAAGGTCGTTTCCGAAGCCCTCGCGGGCGATCATCTTCCGGATCAGTTCGATCTCGGCCTCAAAGCTGCCCCACTTCAGTTCGAGACCGTCAGTCTGCTCCTTTGTGAGTATTCCGTTCTCATAGCACTCTATGGCCCAGGCGACGGTATTGC
>CACYHM010000308.1 GCA_902774195.1 uncultured Eubacteriales bacterium | reverse complement strand
GGCAAAGAAGAGCATGGTATATTCGAAGGTCATACTGCCTCTTTCGGTGCCGGGCATCGTATCGGGCATTACGATGGTCTTCATACCGGCTCTTACGACATTCGTTATCTCGAACATGCTCGGCGGCGGCAAGATCAACCTGATCGGAAACATCATCGAGCAGGAATTCACCGTGAACTCGAACTGGTACCTCGGATCGGGGCTGTCGCTGGTAATGATGGTATTCATTATCATCAGCATGCTGGCGCTGCAGAAGTTCGACAAAACGGGAGGAGCTAATCTGATTTGATATTATAGGCGGCGCTCGGAGTTCCTCTGCTCCTATGTTCCGTCGCCGGGAATGTCTGCTCGTTCGGCCTTGCCTCTTGGGGAACGGCTCTGACGCTTCGCTTGCGAGACTCGTTCCAGGCCAATCGCCTGCGGCCTCTCTCGGACATTCCATCGGCTTCTGCACAACGTTCGCGCCGGAAGCTCGAGCGCCGCCGGAAAAAATAAAACTGATGAAAAAAGCAATAGGACGTATCTACATCGTAATAGTGATGCTCTTTCTGTATCTGCCGATACTCACGCTTATCGTGCTCTCGTTCAACGAAACGAAGTCGATGTCGGTATGGGGCGGATTCAGCCTGCACTGGTATGACGAGCTCTTCCACAGCAGACTCATGATGGGAGCCATCGTGAATACGTTCTCCATAGCCATACTCGCGGCGCTGATCGCGACTGTCGTGGGCACGCTTGCCGTGCTCGGGATGGCGGCGATGAAGCCGAGGACGCAGAACATACTGCTCGGATTCAACAACATACCGATGCTGAATGCGGATATCGTGACGGGCATCGCGCTGATGCTCTTCTTCCTCATGGTGGGAGCTCCGCGGGGATACATGACTATACTCTTCAGCCACGCGACCTTCTGCATCCCTTACGTGATACTTTCGGTAAGGCCGCGCGTGAACAAGAATACAGAAAGGCTCTACGAGGCGGCGCTCGATCTGGGCGCTTCGGAAAGGTACGCCTTCAGAAAGATAGTGCTGCCTGAACTCAAGCCGGGCATACTGTCGGGCTTTCTGCTGAGCTTTACCATGTCGGTCGATGATTTCATCATCACGTACTTCACAAGAGGCGCCGGCATCAATACCATATCGACACTCATATACAGCGAAGTCAAGATCGGCATTAGGCCGAGCCTTTTCGCGCTCTCGACCATCATATTCGTCGTGGCGCTCGTGGTGCTCCTGATCGTCAATCTCAGACAGGACCGCGCTGACAGGCTCATCGCTGCAGAGGCTGCGTGATAAGGAAGGAAATGACGGATGTTCCGTAAGATACACGGCGACGGAGTAAAAAAAGAAATAGAGATATACATAAGGGATGCTGTCAGGCAGTTTGCTGAGCAGGACATAATCCCCAAGCTTGCCGTGATCAGAGTCGGAGATGATGCGGGACAGAAGTATTACGAGAATGCCATACTCCGCCAGAGCAGGATATACGGCATCGAGACCCAGGCCATCAACTTCTCGGCGGATACCAGCCAGGCGCTTTTGGAGGTATCGCTGCAGGCTGTCAACGAGGACGAGGGCGTGCACGGGATCATACTGCTTAGGCCTTTCCCTGAAGGGATAGACGGCGAGAGGCTCAGGACGATGCTGAACCCTTCGAAGGACGTGGACGCGATCACCGACAAGTCCATAGCCGAGCTCTTCGTCGGAGCCCGGGACACCTTCAATGCATGCACGGCTGAAGCCGTGATGGAGATACTGCATCATCACAGGATAAAGCTGGACGGACGCAGGGTGGCGGTGCTAGGGCGGAGCATCACGGTCGGAAAGCCTGTCGCGATGATGATGCTGCAGGAGAATGCGACTGTGACCATATGCCATTCGGGAACTCCTGAAGAAGATACGATAAAGTACTGCCGCGAGGCCGACATAGTGGTCCTGGCGACGGGGCTGACGCAGAAATTCGGCAGCAGATACTTCCGCGACGGACAGATAGTTCTCGATGTGGGAACGGGAATGGGCCGCGACGGAAAGATGCACGGCGATCTCGACATAGAAGAGATCATGCAGAGCGGGAAAATACAGGACCTCTCGTACACGCCGGTGCCGGGAGGGATCGGAAGGGTAACGACATCGATACTGCTCAGAAACATCATAAAGGCTGCTAAGAAAGAGCAGCAGAGCAGATGGACAGGGATAGTAAGTTTGCAGGAGATGATGTAAAAATGTCATTCAGATACTATTATGCGGACAGGATCCGCGAAAAGATGCCTGAGTTCAAGGGCACCGACGAAGAACTTCAGCGGGCTATAGATGATATAAGCCTGTCGTACAATTCGGCCATAAGAGAGCTCGATACGAGGCTGCAGAACATCTCGGACGACTTTGACAAACAGCATTCATACATGCCGATACACCATGTGCAGTCGAGGCTCAAGAGCTTCGACAGCCTGATGGAAAAGGCGTTCAGATACGGGATAGAAGA
>CACYHM010000307.1 GCA_902774195.1 uncultured Eubacteriales bacterium | reverse complement strand
TTAAGCAGGACCTTTTTGCCGAGCCTGTCCGCGACGGCAGAGAGCGTGATCATGCCTTCCGTCACAAGGTCGATGCCGTCTATGATGCTTGAAGGAGGAAGGCTCCCGGCCGGAGACTTGTCGGCTGTGATATCCTTGCCGAGCTCTCTTGCCACGATCTTCGCGGTGGTTCCTCCGCATACTATGACCTGACCCTCGAAATTCTTTATTATCTCACCGAGCTTTTTGTCTGACTCGCGGTTCCTCGGCGCCCCTGTGATTATAAGGGTGCGTCTCGGCTTTCTCACGCTGATGACGCAGCAGGTTATGTCGTCGTTAGGCTTGTAGCCGTCGAATTTGTAAGCCTGCGTGACTATGTCGCGCGACAGCTGACGGGAGGATATGTCGGGCTCCTTTTCGAGAGCGCCGCTGATGTACTTCGAGACGTTCTCGAGGCCCCAGCCCTTGGCAGTTACCGGCTGGGCCTTTTTCTGGCGGTGCGGCATGTGATCGAACGAAGTGTAGGCGGCATCCCTTCTCTGATCAGGCGCCTGCCCCAGTGACACACCCGCCTGCGCGACTCCGTCGCTGAAGAATATGAGCCTGTCGCCGTCCTTCATCTCAAAAGTCGATGAATAGACTATCTCCTCCTTGATAGCGGCCTTCCGTTTAAGTCTGACAGAGGATTTTTTCCACTCGACAGGACCGGAGCCTGAGAACCTCAGACTGTCGGGATTGTCGTATTCGACCAGCTCCACCCTGATAAATGATTTGTTGTCCGAGAAAACGATCCTCGCGATCGTGAAGGTCGAATAGCTGATGCCCTTTACGCTGTCGACCGGCAGGGTGTCCATGATGACCTCTGCCGAACGCCCGAGATCCATAGGAGACAGGGACAGCTTGCTGGCCATGTGCGATGTAAGAGACGCAAGCACATTGGCCCTTACGCCGCTTCCCAGGCCGTCCGAAAGAATGGCGGTGATGACATTGCTGCCGGTGGCTCTGTCAAGATAGAACACGTCTCCGCCTATCTTCTGCCCGTGCTTGTACAGCTGCGAATAATCGATATCTATGCAGAGATCATTCATTCGTGTCACCATCGCTTTCGATCATCAGCCCGTCATCGTCAGTACCCTCGCCGTGAACGTTGAATTCCTCTATGATGGAGTTCAGTACGATCTCGGTCTCCGCCGCGTTGTCTCCGAGCAGGGCAGCTATCTGCTGCACGGATTTCATCGAGTTCATGATGACCTCTTCGGCCTTCTCGATAACGGCTTCTCTTCTGACCGAAGGAGTAGTGATGTCTTCGAACATCGCGCCCAGAAGCATCTTGGACTCGACCAGGAAGAAGGTCACTCTCATGATCTTGCCTTCATGGCGGAACCTGTACTGCGAAGGCTTGTTCATGTAAAACTGCTCGCGGAACTTCTCCGCGAACGGAACGAATACCGATACAGGAGTGCCCCTGAACGAGCGCAGTCCGTCGGCGTCGAGGAAGCCTTCCGGATAATCCTCGAATATGTCTATGAAGAGCTTGTTGCAGTCCGCTATATTGAGTTCGTTGTCCACGATGACAACGCCGTGAGGGATGGTCGAGAGCAATATGTCGACCTTGCTCTCCGCATCCTTTCTCATCTTTGTTACGCACATCTCTGTCTCTGCGAGCCCGTCGAGCATGGCTCTTGCCATGTCGCGGCATGAAGGATATCCGCATCCGCCGCAGTTCAGCTCATCCTCAGGCTTTGTCTTGCCGAGGGTCCTGAGAGCCGCAGTGATCTCGGCCTCCGAGTGAGGGGAAAGACCGAGCCCGGAAGGAGCAGGCGAACCCGCGGCGAGTATGCCGTAGCCTTTTTCCATGACTTCTCTTGCAAACTCCTCGTCGCCTTCGAAGACCTCCGGATCGTGCAGTCTCGACAGCACGTGAGTGGCAACGGCCTTCTTGCGGATTATGGCCGAATCCTCATGCGAGGTGCCCGGACCGTTGATGCAGCCGCCGTCGCAGTTCAGAGCCTCGAGGAAGTCGTCGGTATGAGTGCCTCTCAGAGACGACATCACGCGCGTGATGCCGGACACCGAAAGAGCTTCCTGCTCTATGAAATGGTTTTCCCATATCTTCGATGTCTCGATCTGGCCGTTCTCTATAGGGTAGGCGGTGGCCTTGCCGGCCTTCATCGGCACGAAGTCCACGGCCACGCCGGTGTCCATGTTGGCGAGGTCGATGTTCTCCTCCTCGAGCCATTCCCTGACTTCCCTGAAGGTGAGCGCTATGTCCGGATAGCCCGGATTGTCATCTGCTTCGACCTTCTTGGCGATGCATGGTCCGATGAATACTATGACAATGTCATCACCGTAAAGCTTTCTGAGATAGGCGCTGTGCGTCTGAAGAGGCGACGGCACAGGAGCCAGATGCTCTATGTCTTCCGGGAAGTATTTCCTGACCAGTTCCACAACGGATGGGCAGGCTGTAGAAATGAACGGCACTGAGCCGTGCTCTTTGTAATACATGTCGAGCG
>CACYHM010000306.1 GCA_902774195.1 uncultured Eubacteriales bacterium | reverse complement strand
AGAGTCAAAGCTACGCCCTGGTCTGAATCCTTTATCAGGTCCTTTCCGAACATGTCGAAGGCGTCTACCGAAGAGGCGTCGTCTATGCTCGTGTTCTGATCGCCCGTATTTTTTCCGTTCTGGCCTCTCTGAGCGCTTTCGTTCAGTCTCTGCAGCCAACCTCGTACACCTCCGGAGCTTCCGCTGCTTCCTCCTCCGCCAGAGTCTCCGCCTCCGGAGCTTCCGCTGCTTCCGGGGTCAGGCAGAGTCTTTATGTATTTTTCGGCATCTTTGGTTATGTCCTTGAAGACCGACATGAAACTGCCGTAGACTCCGTTGAATGTCCACTCGAGCAGTGCAATTATCGAGTAGGAAAATGCCACTCCCACCTCCGCACCGATGAATCTCAGCGTGAGGGTTCCCGGATCTTCCGAGTTGGTGAACGGGCCGCCCATAGCTATTATCATTTTTGTTATATAGATGATGAGAGCTATACCGGCGGCCATTCCCACAATCGAGTTTGTGAATGCGGTCGCTGAGCCGAAGACCTGATCGAAAAGACCCGGTTCAGTAACGGGCGTCGATCTTCCGTCAAGGATGTCGCCGGCGGAATATCCTGTTCCCCAGCCGATCCTGAAGTCCATCTTGAAGCGGAAGTCGGTAAGAAGTTTCATGGCCCAGCCCATCATTTCGCCCAGTATCTCAAGAAATACGTTGGCGAGTGCTTCTATTATCCAATGCATAAAGTGCCTCCGTTTGTTATATTGTGAAATCGCGTATCGTTTGTATGTGAACGCAGGCTGCGGAGTTGCACCGCAGTGCCTTTTTTCAGGCCGTGTCCTTTTTCCTGCGATATCCAGCGCCCTTGTGAAAGAGCGCTGAAAAATGTGCTTTTGCCTTTTGAGGCCCGTGCGCTTACGGTTTCATGGTCTGCCAGCCGTAGCCGTTGGTCAGCTCGTTGATTACGCCGAATACGCCGCCGATGACCATGAGCAGGAAGTAGCAAAGAAGCACTTTCTTAATCCAGGCTATCGGAGTCGCGGAGCTCTTGGAGCTCGGTGAGAGCATAATCCACAGGAGACCGACTGTGATGGACAGGAGCGCTACGATGGTCGCCATCTTGGCGAACTGCGAGTAGTACGTCCAGAATCTGCTTTCGATGGCAGCGAAGAATCCGGTCGGCGCGGCGAGGGTGACGCTGAATGCGAAGAACAGCATTGTGACAACTGCCATTGCGATGAACAGCATCCTGTCTGTCTTCGTCAGAGTGAGCTCGCCTGTGCGAACGTTGAGTGCAAGGGTCTTTGCCTCTACGCTCGTCTTAGCAATAAGATTTCTGATTTTTCCCATGAGTACTCACCTCCTTCAGGTAGGGGAAACGTTTCGCTTAAGTAAAATCGCGATTTGGCTTATATTTTCAAACGGAATGAGTGAAGGGCGATCCGGACGGATAGCGCTGCGGGGGTTCGGTGCCTGCAGCATGCGGCCGGGCTGCCCCTCTTTTTTCCGTATGAAACCTGGCTGTGAAGATATCAGCTATCTTCTGCGGACGAAGGATTCCGGGCGGGACCTTCTTTCCTGGCGCGACGGGTTGATGTGGTTGATGACGCCCCAGACGAAGCCCGTCTGTTCGTTCATGCCTGTTATCTTGCCGATAACGCTGTCGCCGCGTTCAGGCATCTTCGTGATGCCGTCGCCGAGATGGCAAAGGATGTCGATCCTGCCGTCATTGACGAAGATGTTGACCGCGTTGTCCTTTCCGATGTCGATGTTGACCACCACGCCCTTGAAGGCCGAGTGCCACATCTGCTTGCTGAAGTATTCCTTCTTCGGATCTTCGTATACGTCCTTGATGGATACGACGCAATCGACAGGGTAGCCGAGTGCTGCCGCTCTGTCCTTGTCCTGGAGAGTTACGCTCTTGATCTTGACGAAGACGATGTCGCCGGGTACGTAGTATTCTCTTGCGTCGACTACGTATTCGTAGGCGATCTCTTTCGGTTCGACCTTGATCTCCGCGCCGAATATCTCGACGAATACCAGGCGCTCGGAGACGGCCACGACTCTTGCCTGCTGGACCGAGTCAGGCTGGATCAGGGATCTGCCCTTCGCTCTTTCCGAGTACCAGAAATCGCAGCGCTTTTTCTTCATGGCCGCGATGCGCGAGCCGGTGTAGACCGGGTTGTTCGGATCGCTTCTTTCGATGTTGACGATCTTGAAGTCGACCTCGGAGCCCAGGCGGCCCTGCATGTATTCGCGGACTCTGTCCTGAGGCATGTTGTAGTAGTCTTCGAAGAAGTATTTGCTCGGGATGTAGACCATCCTGTCGCCGTACTCGATTACGGCCGTCGCGTTGACGCAGAGCATAGGCTCGCCCGTTTCAGGGTTCTCTGTTCTGATCGTTCTTGCCGGGAGAATGGAGCATACTTCGCCGTGTACGATGTACGCGGAGTTGTTCATCGATTCGATGAGTTCGAAGTCGTCCTGCTCGCCGCGTCTTACCTGCGAGATGCG
>CACYHM010000305.1 GCA_902774195.1 uncultured Eubacteriales bacterium | reverse complement strand
TCTCATGGTCGAGTAGACCGGGATGAGACCCGCCAGCAGGTTGAACACCACGATCACGCCCAGAGTCGCCGCAGCGACTACCGGATTGACTATGTACAGGCCCTGCAGGTAGTAGGTTATCTTCGTTATCTGCGAGAGCACGAAGTACATGATCAGTATGCCCGGTATGGCAGTTATAAATGTGATCACCAGTATCTCTCCGGTGAACATCCGGTAGATATCCTTCTTCTTCAGACCTATCGCCCTCAGGGTACCTACCTCCTTGATCCTCGAGAGGAACGAGGATCTAAGCATCAGGAACATCTCGATGAGCGAGATGAACATGATGATGGCAGCCACTATGATGGCCGATGTCAGCTGATCCTTTCTCTGGTGGATGTATGCCTTCCTGTCGCGCACATCGTTGATCTTCGACGGCAGGTTCTCGCTGTCGAGTATGGCTTTGAGCTGCTGAGTATCAGCGGCGTACGCCGAGAAGTTCTTCTGTTTGGCTATGTAGTCGGCCCTTATGGTATCTGCGTGGACATAATATGTGTCCTCGCCGGCGCTGTCCGAAGTATAGAATCCGACTACCTTCAGTTTGTGGCCGGCCATCTTGACGCTCAGAGTCTTTCCAAGATCGATCTCCTCTTCGTGATCGGCGCTTATGACAGCCTCGTATATGTCCTCAGGTGCTCTGCCCTTCTTTATCTTGATAGTGCTTGTCGCAAGGTCGATATCCTTGACCTTTCCGGATTTGACTATGTCCTCCAGTTCTCCGTCACCCGCAGCCAGCGCAAACTCCGAAGTTTCCTCATTCGCATTTGAAAGAATGTATATCATCTGGCTTCCGTCGATAAAGAGCGTCGGCGATTCAGTATCGCATATGCCGACTATCCTGTAGTCATCGAGGTTCGGGACTGTAAGCCTGCGTCCGATGAATTCATCCATCGTATCGAGTCCTACGGCATTGCCGCGTCCCTCCCGCAGGAATCCATCAATTATGCTCTTGTCTATGACGACGTCGTGCGGCTCGGCAGGCATCTGTCCGGCAACGAGTTCTTCCTGTCTGAGGACTTCCGTGAGAGCCAGCGATACCGTGAGTTCTTCCGTCGCATAACTGGTCTGCAGATAATCGTCCATAGGCAGCGTAATGCTTATCCTGGTTTCGCCCGGCATCACGTATGACACGTTTTCAAGCCCTTCGACCACAGCCATCAGCGCATCCGTCTTGTCCGGATTCGCAACGGTCAGGTAGTTCCCGTTGGTGGTCCTGTAGTCCACAGGCTTTACATCGAGTATGCCGAGCACGTTGCTTACGGCAAGGAATGCGAACATGGCCGCGAACACGAAGCCGATCATCAGGAATTTTCTGACCTTCTTGAAGCCCTTCACGGTCTTCCATCCGCTGCTCAGCATATTGCTCAGCTTGTATATGGATGTGTATTTTGCCTTGTACTTGGCCGGCAGATATGCCGTGTAGTTGAAGTCGTTGTCTTCGAAGTATGACTCGTCCATGGCCGAATAGTGGCCGTCGATCATCTCGATGTTTGCTGTCTCGTCAACGACGTTCAGCCTGCCGCCCGTGTCTATGTAGAGGTTGTTTCCTCTCAGTACCACCTTGATGTCTGCCTGGCGCTCCTCGTCGCTGTAGACTCTGACTCTCAGATCATCCTTATTGAACTCGCTTTTTACAGGCATGTCCTGAAGGTAGATCTTGTTCTCGAGCTGGTAATCGAGGTACCTCGACGAATCGTTGTTGTACGCCTTTACGATCCTGCCGTCCTTCATCTCGGCCACGTGATCGGAGTAGAACTCGGCGATGTTCCTCTCGTGAGTAACGAGTATGACCAGTCTGTCTTTAGAGATGGTCTTGATGATGTTCATTATCTCGAGAGTATTGGCGCTGTCGAGGTTTCCAGTCGGCTCGTCGGCGATGATTATGCGAGGGTTCTTTACTATCGCCCTTGCGATAGCCACCCTCTGCCTCTGTCCTCCGGAAAGAGATCCCGCAAGCTTGTTGCGGTACTGGTCGATGCCGACCTTTTCGAGGCAGTATCTGACGCGGTCGTTGATAACAGTCTTGTCCTTGATGCCTACCATCCGCAAGGCTATCGCGACGTTTTCGAAGACCGTCCTGTCGTCGAGAAGGTTGAAGTTCTGGAAGATGTATCCTATACGCGCGTTACGTATCGTATCTATCTTGTTCGATGAGAACCTCGTGATCAGCTGGTTGTCTATCCAGATCTTTCCCGAATTGACCTTGTCGAGTCCGCCGATGCAGTTCAGGAGTGTTGTCTTACCGCAGCCGGATGGTCCGAGCAGGCACACGATACCCTTGTCAGGCAGAGTCATTGAGGTGTTGTCGATGACGTGGATCTGATTGGCCTTGCCCTTGTTGAAGTATTTGTTTACTCTGTCAAGTTTGATCATCTGCTACGCCCCCTCTCTGAATGCCTTCATGGCGCTCCTGGTGAAGATGTTCCTGGAGTACCTGTTGGCTATGAGCAGCGACAT
>CACYHM010000304.1 GCA_902774195.1 uncultured Eubacteriales bacterium | reverse complement strand
CGCGGAGCCGTACGAAGGCATCATCCCCGCGCTGGAGGAACTGAAGAGCAGAGGCATCAGGATCGCCGTATTCTCCAACAAACCGCATGAAAGCGCCGTGAGCGTCGTGGAGACTATATTCGGGAAAGGCTTTTTCGACCACATCCAGGGACAGACGGATGAGATACCGATCAAGCCTGATCCTTCGGGCGTGTTTGAGATACTGGAGAAGTACGGCGCGAAAAAGGAAGAGTGCCTGTATTTCGGAGATACGAATACCGACATGATGACCGGGCATAATGCCGGAGTTACCGCTGTCGGAGTGAGCTGGGGCTTCAGGCCGAGAGCGGAGCTGGAGGAGTACAGAGCGGATATCATTATCGACAGCGCAAAAGAGATACCTTTGATCGCCCTGAAATGGTAAAGTAAGATAAATGTCTGTACATATCGTACTGGTAGAACCCGAAATACCTCCGAATACAGGAAACATCGCGCGAACGGCCGCAGCAACAGACAGCGTGCTCCATCTGGTGAAGCCGCTCGGATTCAGCCTTGATGAAAAGAGCCTGAGACGGGCGGGCTTTCCGGGACTTGAGCAGGACAGGATGCACAGAGCGGCATAAGCGCGGAATGAAGAGATAAATAACAAATGATAGTACTGGTGATACCGGATGTCCACCTTAAGCCGTGGGTATTCGACAATGCAATGGAGATAATGGACACAGGGGTCGCGGACAGGGCAGTCTGCCTGATGGACATACCTGATGACTGGGGCAGAGAGCATGATCTGCAGCTGTATGAAGACACCTTCGATGCAGCCATCCGCTTCCAGAAGGAATTCCCGGACACGCTCTGGTGCTACGGCAACCACGATCTGTCGTACAGGTGGCTCCAGTATGAGACCGGCTTTTCCCCGGACGCCATACATGTCGTCAATGAAAAACTCGATGAACTGAGAAACGAGCTGCCTGTCGAAAGACGGATGGCATACGTCCACAGGATAGACAATGTCCTCTTCGTTCACGGCGGCATCACTCAGTCGTTCGCGGAATGTCATGCCGGCGATGCGGACATTGAAGATACCGGCGCGGTTATGGAAAGGCTCAACAGACTCGGAAGGGATGAGATGTGGGATGATGCATCGCCGATATGGTTCAGGCCCCAGTTCAGCGGGGACAGGATGTACAGGGAAACAGAGCTGCTGCAGGTAGTCGGGCATACTCCGGTGAAGAAGCTCGAGCGGCGCGGCAGCGTTCTGTCCTGTGATCTTTTCTCGACCTACAGGACGGGAAAGCCGATCGGAACGGAGGAGTTCCTGATGATCGATACGGAGACATGGAGCTTCAGGGGCATCAACTGAAAAAATGCCCCGGCCGGAACCTGAGTCTTGTACGGCAGGGGCCGGTATGATATAAGTTATAGGCAGGAGGGAATGAACCATGAGTGAAAAGAATTCGTTGAAAACAGTGATCGAGATGATCGTTCTTGCCGTGATCATCGCTGTTGCAGTATATCTGTTCATGAACAGCCAGGGGCAGAGCGATCTGGGTGCCGCAGCCGCGAATGCAAGAGTCCCGCTGGGAGAAGCATTCGGGAATCTGCTTACGAAATATTTCTGACAGGAAGACGGCTGCCACGTGTGCAGCCGGATATCATCATGACATGCGGCGCGGCCTCACGGCCGTGCTTTTTTCTGTGTTCCGGCAAAAGGGACAGCAAGGACATCCGTGATAGGGTATAATAACAGCAGAAGACCGGAAGGATACGCACAGATCATACAGCAGATCGGGCAGGTACATGATGTCAGGAAAACAAAGCGTGACAGTTGAAAAAAGAGTATCCGGCAATGTGATGCGCATCGTCCTGTGCGCGTTCCTTGCCGTGTGCATGGCTTTTGTCCGCCCTGCCGGCGTCTCAGCCGCCGCGCAGGACGAAGAGACAGTGAGGGTCGGATATTATGAGAACGAGGTGTTCCAGGAAGGCGCCCGGGAGGGCGCCGTGAAGACCGGCTACGCTTACGAATACTATCAGAAGATATCGGAATATACCGGCTGGCGCTATGAATACGAATACGGCGAGTTCGGTGATCTGTATCAGATGCTCCTGGACGGAAAGATCGATCTTCTTGCCGGCCTGGCGCGCACGGAGGAAAGAGTATCCATCATCGGATATCCCGATGCTGCCATGGGGAACGAGACTTATAACCTGGTAAAGCACGATGATGATGATGAGATAACGGCGGACCCCGCCACGCTCAGCGGCAGAAAGATCGGAGTCCTCGACAGCGCCATGGCGGATGCGCTGAGAGACTATCTGAACGGCAGCGGCGTCCGGGCGGAAGTAGTGACCTTCCGCGACTATGAACCGCTGTTCGCGGCGTTCGATAAGCACGAGGTGGATGTCCTGGCGGCTGAGGGAGACGGGGCGTACGGAAGATCCAACGCGGAGCTTCTCTGTGCGTTCGGTTCCTCAAACTACTATCTGTGCGTCAGCAAATCAAGACCGGATATCCTGAGCAAGCTCAACGC
>CACYHM010000303.1 GCA_902774195.1 uncultured Eubacteriales bacterium | reverse complement strand
ACCGGGAAGAACGGGACGAGAGTACACCTGAGAAGCACGCCTGCAGCGGAGGTCATCTTTGCACTCTTCGGCCTTAACATGACCGGGGCATCTGTCTCACTGGCGCTTGAGTTCGGGGACAACAGCATCATCAGGCTGAAGGGGCTGAACGAAAACGAAAACATAACGGACGTCATACTGAATGACGCTGATCTTGACGCAGGGTATCTGCGCACTCTCGCCAGGGAAAAGGATGATCTTGGCATACGCAATGTGATCGTCATCCATGTTCCGGTAATGGGTGAATTCGCCTGGCCGTGGGAGGAGAGAGAACGCCTCCGCAGGTACAGGGAGCTCAAAAAGATCGACGGCATTCTGTTCATGGACGAACTTCTTAAAGAATACGAAGCATACCCGATCGATCTGTCGGAAGACATGCGTGATGATGCGATGATCACCCATACTTCCGGCACGACTACAGGGGCCAACAAGCCTGTGCCTATGTCGGACAGAGGCCTCAACGAGACATCGGCAAGAATGCTTGCCGACAGCAGATTCAGATCTCTCAGGGGAAGGGCATCGACCATCATCCCTATGGAGATGGGATCGGCATATGTCCTCTGCGACGAGCTGCTGCTTCCGCTTGCGTTCGGGGGCAGGGTCGCGATCATGCCTCCTAGGGGCAGGATGGCTATGGACATGGACGGACTAAGAGCGCTGACCTATTACCGTGTGAATGTGCTGTTCGGCGGACCGATGTTCATGGAGATGATGATGAGGGTGCCGGTAAGGCCTGATCTTTCGGCTGTGGAATTCGTGTTCCTGGGAGGCTCGTACGCGTCCGTCGACGCGAGAAAGAGATTCAACAGATATCTCAGAAGATGCGGTTCAAAGGCCGGAGTATGCATCGGATATGGGCTTTCCGAAGCGGGAGGAGCATGCCTGCTCTCGTCTTCAGACAGGACCGATGACGGTATCGGCAGGCCGTTCAAAAGAATAAAGATAAAACTATATGATGAGGAAAAGGAAGTGTTCCTGGATCCCGCGGACGGACCGGCGATAGGCGTCATGTACATGTGCTCACCGGCGGTGAGCTGCGGGCGCATAGACGACAAGGTCTTCTTCGAACTCGAAGAAATAGACGGAGAAAAGTATCTGAACACATACGATCTTGTCAGGACAGGAGAGGACGGAGAGTTCTACTACTGCGGCAGGATGAACAAATTCTTTGTCAATAACAGCAATGTCCGCTTTGACGCAGGTCTTGTGGAGAGAGCTGTATCGGCGCAGCCTAAGATAGAGAGCTGCGGCCTTGTCCCGGGATATGACAAGAGGCTCCGGGATACCGTGCCGGTGCTGTATGTCAAGCCGGTGATGCAGGCGGCTGATGCGCAGAAGGCCGTGACAGATGCTCTCAAGGGAGCGTTCATCACAGAGGGCGCGATAAAGGACACCAACCTTCCGATGGAGTGCGTCATCACAGACGAGATACCTTACAATGCCTCGGGCAAGGTGGACATCCATCAGATAGCGACAGGCAATGTTGACGGATACAGATTCAGAGTCATCCCGGTCAGAGAAGACGGGAGCCTAATGGATATAAGGCTGTCTGTCTACGAGAATACTTTCACCAATGAAAGGGGACTTCCGGATGAACTCGAAAATGTCAGATAGGAAGCTCTGGGTCGAGCGGACAGGATATGGTCTGGGGAACATCGGAGTAGCGTTTTTCGGAGCGCTGATAACGACGTACCTGACGATGTACATGACGAATGTCGCCCTCCTTGATGTGGCGGCGGTATCTCTCATCATGGCTGTTTCGAGAGTGTTCGACGGTATTTCCGACCTCGTTATCGGGAATATCATAGACAATACGAGGTCAAGGTTCGGCAAGGCCAGGGCGTGGCTCCTGAGGATGAGCCTGCCTTACGCGGCCTCGATGTTCCTGCTTTTCTATGTTCCGCCTCAGTGGCCCGGCGCGGTCAGATATGTCTATGTCTTCATATCATACAATCTGGTCAACACGGTGATACGAACATTCATCCAGATATCGAATTACTCCATGGTGCCTCTCATGACGGAGGATCCGATGGAGCAGGGGCTGCTCGGCAACATCCAGGCGGTAATGATGAATCTGGGTCTGATGTGCGGAAACGTCATTTTCGTCAGACTTCTCGAAAGGTTTACGGACGTTCCGGGCAACCAGAATACGCAGCGGGCGTATTCCGGCGCTGTGATCGTGACAGGCCTGGTGTTCATCATTCTGACCGTGATCATGGTCGCATGCACCAGGGAGAACGTAAGCTCCGGGTCATCAAAAGATAAGAAAGAACAGGCAGGGATAAAAGAAAAGCTCGCAGGGCTCAGACAGGTGCTGCTCGACAGAGACTGGCTGATAATGGTCCTATGCAGTTTCCTGTGCTATATCATACTGCAGACAAGGATGACGGGCGCGACGTATTACGCGCTTTACATCTTGGGAGACATGGGCAAGGTGGCATGGCTGACCTCCTTCAACATGGGCGCCTCGCTGGCAGCGCAGTTC
>CACYHM010000302.1 GCA_902774195.1 uncultured Eubacteriales bacterium | reverse complement strand
CGTGAGTATGCCTCCCGCGCGCAGCACCCTGAGGGCGCACGCCAGACCTTCGAGCGTCTCATCAGCCGTCGTGGTGATGCCGTGGTCCCCTCCCGGGAGATATCCGAGGTTGAACACGACAGCGGACGCGCTTCCATCTGATACATATTCGTTCATCGAAGCAAAGGACTTTTTTATTATATGCGCATTGGATATTCCCTGCTCGCGCAGCCTTTCTTCCGTCCGGCGGACGGCTTCCTCCTGGATGTCGAAGGCGTACACGCAGCCGTCTTCACCGGCAGCATTCGCCAGCGTGACAGTATCCTGCCCTGCCCCGCATGTGGCGTCAATGACAATGTCTCCGTTATCTATATATGACAGCGTGACCGACATGGCCAGCGCTGTCGTCTTTACGATCAGATTACTTTTTTTCATTCAGTACATCCTCCGGTTTGAGCGGATATCCCTGCCAGCCTCGTTATTCTGTATCCTACATAATAGAGTTCCTCTCTCATGAGGAAGGGCAGTTTCGTCTTCCAGCTGCGATAGAGCGATGTCGTTGTCGGAGAGCTGTAAGCTCTGATGCCCAGGTCATGCGCATACAGCATCGCTCTTTTCATGTGGAGAGGGTCGCTGACGATGAGAGCGGTCTTCAGGCCGTGATCGTCCATGATCTGCTTCGCATTCGCCAGGTTCTCTGCAGTGACATGGGAGCGCTCTTCCGTCAGGATCGCATCCGCAGGGACGCCCTTCTGCTCTGCATACTCACGGGCAATGTCCGCCTCCGAGCGGATATTCCCTTCACCCACGCCTCCGGTCATGATGATGACCCTGACCTGACCGCCGTTGTACAGGTCCACCGCATGGTTTATGCGCTCGCAGAACACGGGCGACGGGGAATTATCATATACGCTCGCCCCGAGGACGATGGCCGCGTCCGCCTGCAGGGTCTCGTCCTTTCCGGAGAAAGCCACGATGCCCGCCGTCGTCACAGCCAGGTATACGAGAACGGCGGCCAGTATGACAGCCGCCGCTTTTATTCTCTTATGGTTCCGTATTACTGCCCGCTTTTTTTCCATACGAATCTTACGTTCTCTTCATCCTGGCTCTCCACGCTGAACCCGAGGTCCCGGTATATCTGGAAAGCATAGCGCTCTTTAGGTATCCCGTAGCGGATGGTCCTGAAGCCCGACTGCTTCAGATCATCCATGAGCAGATTCAGGAGCTCCGTCCCTATGCCGTACTCCGCATACTGTCCTTTGAGGTTCATGTGCATCACCGCCTCTTCCCCGCCGGCATCCGTCCCGGCATATGACAGACCGGCGAGTTCGTCGCCGATCTTCGCTACGAAGCGGTGGCCGTCCAGATGCTCCACATGATACAGCCCTTCATACGGCCAGCCCTGTCTCCTCGTATCCAGATAGTCCCTTAGTTCTTTCTTCATCCCGGTCCCCTTACGGATCTGTTCTTATTCGTGCCTGACAGTCGCCGCGGTCCCGGTGTTCAGAGCAGACAGCACTCTGTAGCACGGTCTGTACAGAAGCAGAACTGACACGAAGCTCGATGCCGCGAGCACCAGCTCGAATGTGATGTCCGCCGCCAGATATGCTCCTACGCCCACATGCATCACTATCACTCCAGGGATCACCATGATCCAGCAGTAGAGGAACGAAAAGAGAGCGCTTAAAAGCGCCAGCCGCAGCGGATCATTGACCCTTTTGAACACCGTGCACAGAAGCAGCGGTATCAGGGCCCAGCCGATGTACTGGAACGGCACGAAAATAAGGCCCATGTTCCCCATGATGATGTTGTCGAGCAATACATATACCAAAAGTATGAATAGCGTCTTTTTCATTCCGAACGCCTTCGAGTAAAGCACGATCAGAAAGACCGTGAGGCTCACGTTCGGTATGAAGGCCAGGAGTTCCTTCTGGATGAGAAGTATCGCCGCGAAGGCTCCTATCAGCACTATGTCTTTTGTCGAAAGTTTTCCTGTCTGCATATCTTCAGTCTTATTCAGCGTGTTACAGGCACGCGTCTGCTGTGTTTACGTGCGATGAAAGCTCCGAACCATCCCGTGGCTCAGAGCTTTCCGGTTTCATTTATTCAAACTGCCTGTGTCTGCAGCCCGTGTCATTAGCCTTTTCTCTTTCTTGCGAATACCATTCCTGTCGTTCCGGCCAGTGCCGCGAGCATGAGCACGATCCATGCGCCGAGTGCATTCTCATCGCCTGTATTGACGCCCTTCTTCGAGGAGCCGCCTTTGTCACCGGAGTCTGAACCGCCGCCCTTGTCTGCAGCCTTCCATACAGCCTTGAACGTGTGATCAGCCGTCACCGTGTACTTGTCTCCTGCCTTATACTTGGAGCCTTCCCAGTAGTCGAAGGTGTAGCCGTCTCTTGTCGGAGCAGGGAGTGTGATGACTTTGCCTGAATCGATCGTTTCTCCTTTTTCTGTCCTGTCAAACAGACACAATATTCCTTAATACCTGTTAAGTTTATCATATCCGCCTCTATTTCACAGCTCTGATCACTATCTTCGCGAT
>CACYHM010000301.1 GCA_902774195.1 uncultured Eubacteriales bacterium | reverse complement strand
CGGAAGATATCTTCAATATCTACATGATGGCGGCAGGCCTTAAGTAGAACATACGGAGGGACGGGATATGAACGGTATACCTCTTGGGCCTGTATATCTTATAGCAGCTGTAATGTGCATGCTTGCGTTTATCTTTGGACACAAGTGGTTCTTTCTGCCGCTGGCAGGCCTGTGGCTTGCGCTGGCTGTATTCTATTTCATAAAGGACAGAAACGACGACAGCTTATAGGGGCTGGCAGACCGGAGAGACGGGGTATTGGTATTTGTTGATATGAATAAAAGAGCGGGAATATACAAGTCAATAAAAAGAGGAGCATGTCTTATGGCGTGTCTCGCGCTGGTGCTTGTGCTGCCTGTGCAGACGGCTTCCGCTGCAGCTCCCGCAGGATTGTCCGCTTATTCGGATTTTTTACTGGACGGAGACAATTACTCTGCGGTCGTGTACAACAACAGCAACGGTTTTCCTACGCCTGAGGCAAACGACATAGAACAGACATCCGAAGGATTCATATGGATAGGCTGCTACAGCGGACTGATACGCTATGATGGAAGCAGTTTCGAGCTGATGGACACGTCGACAGGCCTCAGCAGCATAGCAAGCCTTTTTGTAGACAGCCAGGACCGGCTGTGGATAGGGACCAACGACAGCGGACTTGCTCTCATGGAGAAGGGCAGCTTCCGCATATGGGGAGAGGATGAAGGCATCAGCTCCTACAAGGTCAACGATATCGCGGAGAGCAGTGACGGTGTCATCTATGCCGGGACCACAGCAGGTGTCACGATGATCATGCCGGATATGAGTATCGTGCAGGTGGATGATCCGAAGGTGAATGGCGCGTACATCGACGGCATGTATACCGGAAAAGACGGGACTATTTACTGCCTCACCGGTGATGACGACATCCTGGCCATCAGGGATGGAAAACTGGTGGACCATCTCGGTCATAAAGAAACTCCTATACAGAACATCACCAGCATATATCCGGATCCCAAAGAAGAAGGCGTGCTTTATCTGGGTACAGGGGATGAAAAGCTCTATCACGGCACTCTCGAGCAGATGAGGGGCAAAGCGGAGACTCTCGACATGTCTCCGCTTTGCGACACTATCGAAATAAAAGAGATCAATGACCGGCTCTGGGTCGGGACGCGTAACGGCATAGGCATGTTCGACAAAGAGGGCTTCCATGATCTTTCATCTCTGCCGCTCAACAACCGGATCAACCACGTGATGGAGGACTACCAGGGAAATCTGTGGTTCGCATCAAGCCGTCAGGGACTCATGAAGATAGTGTACAATCAGTTCGCGGATGTACAGAACAGCCTCGGACTTGAAGAAACTGTCATAAACAGCACCTGCATAAGTAACGGAAAGCTGCTGATAGGTACGGACAGCGGACTGATGGCTGCAGACAACAAAAAAGCCCTGACTGAGCTTCCGCTCAGATCCGCGGTCACAGCCTCCGGAGAGGATCTCGGAAGCAGCGATCTGTTCGATCTGCTGAAAGGCGTGCGCATACGTTCCATCCTCAGAGACAGCAAGGGGAGAGTCTGGATCTCCACCTGGAGAGGACCGGGTCTTCTGAGGTATGAAGATGAAACTGTGACCGCCTTCAGCGAAGCTGAGGGCGTCCTCTCAAATCAGACGCGCGCCATATGCGAACTGGAAGACGGCTCGGTCTGCGTTGCCTGCTCAGGCGGCATAAGCGTGATAAAGGGCGACAAGGTGGTGCGCAGCTACGGAAAAGAGGACGGGATAGACAATACCGAGACTCTGTGTGTCAGCGCGGCCGCAAACGGGGATATCCTGGTCGGCTCGAACGGCGGGGGAGTATATATCATCGGAAAAGACGGCGTCAGAAACGTGAGCACTTCGGAAGGACTCTCTTCGGGAGTCATCATGCGTATCCGCTATGACAGCAAAAGAAATATCTACTGGCTCATAACGGGCAATAAGCTCGCATACATGAGCAGTGATTACAAGGTAAAGGTAGTTGACAGATTCCCTCACTACAACAATTACGACCTGTTCGAAAACAGCAGGGGCGATATGTGGATCACCGGAAACTACGGGGTGTGCATCGTGCCGGCAGACGATCTGGTCAGAAACAAAAAAATAACACCTTGCGATCTCGGTGTGGCAAACGGTCTTCCGTGCACGGCGACCAGCAATTCATACAGCGAGCTGACGGATAAGGGAGATCTTTACCTTTCCGGTTCCACCGGGGTCGTCAGGGTCAACATAGAGGCTGAGTATGAGGATATAGGCAATCTCAAGTCCGCCATACCGTTTGTACGGGCCGACGGTAAATATATATATCCTGATAAGGACGGGGCGTTCCGGATAGAACATGATGTGCAGAGACTGGTGATATACCCGTTTGTATTCAACTATTCACTGACAGATCCTCTGGTCTCCCTCAGGCTCGATGGCTTCGACAAAAGCAAGGCCACCACAAGGCGCAGCGCGCTGAGACCGGTCTACTATACAAACCTCCGCGGCGGATCCTATAAGTTCGAGATGGAGATA
>CACYHM010000300.1 GCA_902774195.1 uncultured Eubacteriales bacterium | reverse complement strand
TGCCAAAGACTACAGCAAGGACAAGGATATAAGCGAACACAATCACTTCTCCGAACTGGATATCCATACTCATGACGAGATCGGCGATCTTGCGGATTCCATGAAGACGATGGAGCAGGATCTCAACGACAAGATCTCCAAGCTGTTCCAGACGACTACCGAGCTCAGCGCTTCACGTCAGGAAGCGAGCAAGATGAACGAGCTTGCGATGAAGGACGCTCTTACAGGCGTACGCAACAAGCGCGCTTACGACAGCGCCATGGCAGAGCAGGAAGAAGCTCTTGCCGCAGGTGCAGAAGATGCCCGCAGCTTCGGGCTGGCAAGATGCCCGCAGCTTCGGGCTGGCAGTCATCGACCTCAACGGTCTCAAGCAGATCAACGACACCTACGGCCATGAAAAGGGCGATGCGGCGATAAAGGGGCTGTGCAGCATCGTATGCGATGTATTCGTGCATTCGCCTGTCTACAGGATAGGCGGCGACGAATTCGCTGTCATACTCAAGGGGCACGATCTCGAAAGCATCGACGATCTTGTCTCGTCTCTGAACAGCGGATTCGACAGGCTCCGTAAGGACGGCTCCCTGCAGCCATGGGAGAAGGTCAGCGCCGCCATCGGATACGCTGTGTATAACGCAGAATTCGATGAGAGACGACGAACGACACCTTCCGCCGGGCAGACCGCAACATGTATATGCGCAAGCAGGAAATGAAATCCCGCAAAGGCCGCTGAAACACAAGCGGCAGCGGCGGCGTCAGATAAGACATGAAAAAGCTCACTCCTCATCACGGGAGTGAGCTTTTAAATTCTGGCTTTTTATGCAGGTTCTGTGGACCTGCGGTCTGTCCCTCTTATAGACGGGCAGCCTCCATGATAGCCTCTGCGAACGAAGGATGCGGATGGATGATGTTCGCTACCTCCTCGAGCATCATGCCTCTTCCTATCGCTACCGAGAGCTCTCCGATCAGGTCGGACGCTCTTCCGCAGAGCAGGTGTGCTCCGATGAGGACGTGGTCGTCGGCTCTGGCGACGAGCTTCACGAATCCTCTGTCGAGTCCGGCGATTATGGTCTTGCCGTTGGCCGACATCGGGTACTTCTTCGTGACCACTTCGATCCCTGCCGCCTTGGCCTCCTCGGCTGTCATTCCGACGACAGCGATCTCAGGATCTGTATGGCCTTGCAGCCGTTCATCATGGCTACTGCGTTGCGGCCCTCGGCTGATGCCACGTGAGCGAGCTGGATGCCTCCGTTGCAGTCTCCGATCGCGTAGATACCCTTGACCGGAGTCTCATACTTGTCATCGACTTTGATGAAGCCCTTCTCGTCCGCGAGGTCAGGATGGGCCTTCAGGAGGTCGTCGCTGAATACTCCTGCGGTGTTAGGTCTTCTGCCGACGCACATCAGCACTTTGTCGGCCTTTACGGCGATCTCTTCGCCCTTCTTGTTCTTGAGAGTGACTACGAGCTTTTCGCCGTCCTTTTCTATCTTCTGTACAGGCGATGCCACATGCACGTCGACACCCTTCTTCTCGAGCGTCATCTTGATGCTGCGTCCGATCTCCTTGTCGATCACAGGAAGGAGCCTGTCGAGTCCCTCGATGACAGTCACGTGGTCTCCGAGGTCGGCATAGATCGTCGCGAACTCGATGCCGATGACGCCTCCGCCGATGATGACGAATTCAGGGATCTCTTCACCGCCCATCTCGATAAGTTCAGTGCTGTCGATGACTCCCGGCAGATCGTGCCCCGGGATCGGCGGCATGAACGGCTTGGAGCCTGTCGCCACCAGGATCTTGTCTGCAGTGATCTCCATTCCGTCGACCATGACGGTATGCTCGCCGATGATCATGGCCTGTCCCCTGACGATGTCTATCTTTTTCTTGATCAGCAGTCCGGTGATGCCGTTTCTCAGAGTGTCGAGGACTTCGTCCTTGCGCTCTCCTATGCGTTTGCGGTTGGCTTTGAGGCCTTCGACCTCGACGCCGACTTCCGCTCCGTTCTTAGCGTCTCTGTATACATCAGAGGAATGCATCAGAGCCTTTGTAGGGATGCATCCGCGGTTGAGGCAGGTGCCGCCTATGCTGTCCTTCTCGACGATGGCAACACTCATGCCGAGCTCCTGGGCATAAAAGGCCGCCTCGTAACCGCCCGGGCCCGCTCCGATTATCAGAAGATCATATTTGTAGTCACTCATCTCTGTACCTCTCTGTGTCTCTGTTATATCTGTGTTAATAATATATCATACTTTGGCCCTTTCTCAGCAGCCGCTGTGTGAGTTCCTCAGAAAATACACGCCTCAGATAGAATCCGCTATGTATGAAAGCAGTTCGCGGGCGCTCTGCGCCGTGCCGCCGGGCAGTTCAAGCGAGCGCACAGCTGACGCGTCGTATCTGCAGCCCCGCAGATGATCTTCGATCAGACCGAAGACTTCCGTCTCGAGGGAGTCCGAATAGATCCTGCAGTCCTTTATGTATCCGCCCTTCATGGAGAGCTGCACCTCGGCTTCGCCCCAGCCGAACCTGTGGATGAGCTCCTTTTCGAAAGGGATCCTGGTGCCGAGCCGCCACTCTTCAGACGCGTATTTGTCCTTGAGCTCCTGCGGGACATCCGGCAGCTCCGCGTATACGGCGCTGCAGCCGTACTCCTCTTCAGCTGCCTTTATCATCGCGTCCTGCATCGTCCGTATGAGCTCAGGCAGCGGCGCGTCCGAAAGCCCGCCGTCCAGGTGGTCTTTCAGGTTCGTCACCCTCGACCTTACCGACTCGACGCCCTTCGACTTCAGCTTCGACTCCGGAACATTCAGATACTTCGTGAGGTCATCGCCCTTCACGTCCATCATTATCGTGCCGTGGTGGTAGTTGTATGAATGCGATGAGAAATACGCATGGCCCGAGAACTTTCTGCCGCCGGCGGTCAGGTCGTTCCTGCCCGTCTTTACAGCGTCGATACCGAGCAGCCTGCAGGCGCGGAGTATGACCTCCGTCTGTCTGGCTATGTCGAACAGCCCGTCCCTTGCGATGAAGGTGAAGTTGAGATTGCCCATGTCGTGATAGACCGCTCCTCCGCCCGACATCCTTCGCGCCAGGCTGATGCCGTCGCGCTTTATCGCCTCCACATCGCACTCGCGCCACGGGTTCTGGTTCCTGCCGATGACGACGGTGTGAGCATTCTGCCATAAAAAGAGGGTCATCACGCCTTCTTCTGCCGTCATCGTAAGGTGTTCCTCAGCCGCCAGATTGGCGTAGGGATCCGTGTTGTCAGTTCTTATTACTCTCAGTCCGCGCATACTCTTTGTTTCTCCCGGCCGCTTTCGGTCTATAGCAAAAAACTGCCGCAATCAAAGCGGCAGTTCCGTCTGTTTTTGTTATTTCAGCAGGATGTTCGCGATCTTGATCACATCGCCGACATCGACGTTGTCGAGCAGCTTGCCGACCACACCGGACATGTCGCCTGAATCGCTCTTCTCGGTCTCCTTCTTGGCTTCCTTGCCCATCTGGGACATCAGAAGCGGCGCGAGTATGGCCATGATCTTGAGGATGGTCTTAGTGTCGAGTCCGCTCTTCTTCTTTGCCTTCGCGGCGACTTCTTCGGTCGAAGTTCCCAGCAGGTGATTCACGATCTTTGCTCCATCTTCTGTATCGACGTTCTTGATGAACTTCTTTACATCCTTAGGATCGTTCTTGCCGTGATCGTTCAGCGCCTGTATGA
>CACYHM010000299.1 GCA_902774195.1 uncultured Eubacteriales bacterium | reverse complement strand
CCGTAGGATATCGAGGCCTCCCTGCGGTACTCATTGCCCTTTACGGCATTCTTGAGACCTCTTGAACTGATGGATTTCAGGTTCAGTATTCTATCTGCCATGGCTCACCTACACTTTCTCGCTGATCTTCTTGCCGAGCAGGCCCGTAGGCTTGACGAGCAGCACGATGATCAGGCACGCGAACACGATGGCGTCCGAGAGTTCCGTCGAGATGTAGGCTCTAGAGAAGATCTCTATTATCCCGAGGATCAGTCCTCCGATCATTGCGCCCGGTATGGATCCGATCCCGCCGAATACGGCAGCGGTAAAGGCCTTGATGCCCGGCATGGCGCCCGTCGTAGGCATCAGCACCGGATAAGCCGAGCACATCAGCACACCGGCAACGGCCGCGAGGCCGGAACCGATCGCGAACGTGAGCGATATGGACTGGTTGACGTTGATGCCCATCAGCTGGGCCGCTCCGTTGTCTTCGGAAACGGCTCTCATGGCCTTGCCGGCCTTCGTTTTGCTTACGAAGATCGTCAGGGCGATCATGATTATGATATTGGCCGCGATGGTGAACAGCGACTCAGGAGTGATGGTCAGCTTGCCGCCGGCAGCGTGGATAGGGCTCATCCCCTTGAACAGGCTCGTGAACATCTTAGGGTTGGCTCCCCAGATCAGAAGAGCGATGTTCTGCAGGAAATACGACACGCCTATCGCGGTGATCAGTACGGCAAGAGAACCCGTGCCGCGGAGAGGTCTGTACGCCAGCCTCTCTATCGTGATGCCGAGCACCGTGCATACGGCCATCGCCACCAGAAGTCCCAGCCAGCCGTTCATCCCGATGTACTGGGTCATGACGAACGACATGTATGCGCCGATCATGATGACGTCTCCGTGTGCGAAGTTCAGCATTTTCGAGATACCATAGACCATCGTATATCCAAGCGCTATGATCGCATATACGCTTCCCAGGCTGAGACCTGAGATGATGTTAGTCAAAAAATTCATGGTTTCTTCTTTCCTTTAAACGTGGCTTTGGGGTGCCGCATATGCAATGCAGCACCCCTCGGCCGACAACTATACACTTAAGTCAGTCAGTGTATTACTTAACAGGTACATATACGCCGTTCTCGATGACCATGGCATTTGGAGTCTTGTTGACTTCGCCTGCCTCGTTCCACTTCATCTCTGCGCCGGTGACTCCGCTGAATGTGAAGTCTCCTGTGAAGGTCTTGACCAGTGCTTCGCACAGATCCTCGTGTGATGCGGAAGCGTCAACGCCCGCCTTGTTCATAGCGTCGTATACAGCGTATACGCAGTCATAAGCGTCAGCTGCGAACTGGTTAGGCTCTTCTCCGTAAGCTTCCTTGTAAGCTGTTACGAACTTCTGAGTAGCTTCGTCCTCTGCTGTTGCGATGAACGGTGTCAGAAGCATTACGCCCTCTGCCAGCTTTGTGTCGAATCCTTCGAGTGTGAGGATTCCGTCCATGCCGTCAACTCCGAAGAATGTCGGCTTGTATCCGATCTTATCTGCCTGGATCAGGATGTTCGAAGCCGGTGTGTAGTAGATCGGCAGGAATACCAGATCTACGCCTGCGTTCTTCATGCTGTTGATCTGAGCCTGGAAATCTGTGTTGGCGTCGTCAGAGAATGCCTCTACTGCTGCGAGCTCCTTGCCCTTGCTCTCCATCTCAGCCTTGAACTTGTCATAGATTCCTGCTGAGTAGTCGGAAGCGTTGTTGTAGATCACTCCCACCTTTGCATCCGGCATCTTCTCGGAGATGTAGTCGGCTGCCGCAACACCCTGGTTAGGGTCGGAGAAGCAGAGCTGGAATACGTTGTCCTTGCCCTCTGTTACCGCTACCTGGGAAGCGGATGGTGTGAGCGTGAACACTCTGTCTTCGAATGCCTTCTCAGAAGCTGCTACGCAGGAGCCGGAAGTCGTGGATCCGATGAATACATCCATTCCGTCGTCCATGAGCTTGTTGTAAGCGTTTACAGCCTTTTCGCCGTCAGCTTCGTCGTCCTCTGCCTGCCATGCAAGCTGGATGCCGTCCGGATTAGCCTTGTTGATCTCGTCAACAGCGAGCTGTCCGCCGTTCTTTACTGCGTTACCATAGATAGCTGCAGGTCCTGTGAGAGGTCCTGTATTACCAAGTACGACCACGTTGTCTCCTGCACCGCTGCCGCCGCTGCCGCCGCTCTTGCCGCAGGCTGCGAACGAGAATACCATCATGCAGGAGACCGCTACAACTACGGCTTTTTTCCATGTGTTCTTCATTTTCGTTTCTCCCTTTCCTTTTTACCTAACAATAACTGACTGAGTGATAGTTGAAAATCGACTTGCGAGTCCATGCCCGGGCATTCAATAAGCCCGCATCGCTGCGGGCTCCCAAGCATCAGATTCAGTGACCTTTGTACTCAATCGCCCTGCAGCATAATTTCGCCCTCTACCAGTCTGCCGACCAGAAGGACGCTGATAATGCTGATTACGATTACGCCTGAGCTGAAATACATTTGGTCTCCTTTATAAGTGCACAGATTTTGTGTACAGCGTGAT
>CACYHM010000298.1 GCA_902774195.1 uncultured Eubacteriales bacterium | reverse complement strand
CAACAATGTCAGGGACGGGGATATCATACTCATGCACGACAGCGGGGCAAAGCACACTGCTGCAGAGACTATTAAGGAGATCATTGAATGGACCATGTTCAGACAGGTGACAATTCAGCCGGCTGCGTCACGGTGCCTGATGATGTGACGGTCATAGGGTCCGGCGCTTTTGCAGGAAACAGGAACCTGATCCATGCAGATCTGAGGAATGTAAAGCACATCGGAGCCGGGGCGTTTCGGGAATGTTCAAATCTGGAATCAGTTGAGATGAACAGCGCTTCCGTGATAGGGCCCGGCGCATTTGAGTTCTGCCGCTCGCTGCGCAGAGTGTCTTTCGGAAACGTCACGGAGATCGGAGACAGGGCGTTCCTGCACTGCAGCATGCTGGACATACCGGAAATGCCGCGGACTCTGGCCTCGGTCGGCACAGCTGCATTTTCACATACTGCTGTGCGCAGTATCGATCTGCACTGGCTGGAAACGATACCGCCGTCACTGTGCAGCTGCTGTACAGCGCTTTCATATGCGGACATCGGCGGCGCGCGTGAGATCGGTGAGGACGCATTCTCGGGATGCAGATCTCTTTCACGCGTGAGAATGGACGCCGCAGAGAAGATCGGAAACAGAGCGTTCCGCAAATGCAGCTCATTCGCACCCGGGGCGCTGCCTGACACCCTGCGTTCTGTCGGTGATGAAGCTTTCGGATGCGTCAGAAAGGGTCTGACAGTACCGGAGCGTGTCAGAGAGTTCGGAAGGAACTGCTTCGGCCCTGTCGATACTAAGAAGAGCATCAGGCTTTATGGATCATCCCTTTACCGCTTCAGAGATTACTTCCGCGATGAGCACGGGAGCACGGATACAGAGACAGAACGCTTCCATATGCTGGAGAGCTCTCTGGATGTCACAATACTTGATCGCGAGGGCAGGATGACCGGCTTCCTGCCGCTGTATGTCGATCTGGAGCCGGAAATGCTGCGGACGCTGAAAAACGCGTTCAGGGATGACAACACATTCGATTATTCAGTGCTCGATTCAGTGCTGTTCGACGGGATGGGCTGGAACCTGCGGGCAAAAGACAGGTTCGCTGTCATGAGACTGAAATATCCGTTCGAGCTGGATGAGGCTGCAGGAGAAGCTTATGTCTGCTATCTGGGCGGGCATCTTGAGCGCATCGTAAAGAATGCTGTCAGGGACAGAGACATCGTCATGCTTTCGTTTCTGTGCGACGAGGGCCTGATCTGCAGTGAAAACATCCTGGAGATGATCGATCACTCCGTTTCGATGTCGGCATCCGAGTGCACCGCATTCCTGCTGAAGCGCCGGTCAGAGATGGACGATCAGAAAGACATGGCTCCTGAAGAACTATGAATACCGATACCGGCAGGGATTCTTTAATAAGAAAAGCAGCTCGGGATGTCCTTGTACTGTCCCGCGGGATCCTGACGGTCAGGCTCCGCTTCATGGATGCCGCTCTGAACAGACTGGAGCCGGTCCCCGCAGGGGATCATACGCTTGCGACTGACGGGACAAGGCTCATGTACGGACCGGAACATATTCTCAGACTGTATAAAAGCGAGCGCGAGCGCCCGGCACGGGATTATCTTCACGTGATACTTCACTGCATATACAGCCACATGTTTGTGGGAGACATCGCTGACAGGAAGCTCTGGGACCTTGCCTGCGACATCGCTGTTGAGAGCACGATCAACGATCTCGGGACGCGTGCGGCAGCTGCTTCGAGGCAGGAGCTCCAGAGGGCTGAGACGGAATGGCTGAGGGCTGAAGCAAAACTGCTCACCGCCGAGAAGTTATATCATTATTTCAGAGAAACCGGCATCGCTGATCCGGAAGCCGAAAGGCTGAGGAGGCTGTTTGAGGCTGATGATCATTCCGGCTGGTACGGGCCGGAGCATAAAAACAGAGACTGCGGCAGTAAAGCAGAAGAAGGAAAAAACAGGCCCGGAGATGAAGACATCGGAGCCTCTCCGGAGGACCCTGCTGAAGTCGCAGATAATGAGAACAGCTTCCGGCAGCACAGGCCGCTGGAAGAAGCCGAAGAAGAATGGAAAAGGATCGCAGAGAAGATACAGGAGGACCTTGAAACTTTTTCCAGGGAGCAGGGCGATGCTTCAGGCACGCTGACACAGAACCTCAGAGAGGTGAACCGCGAAAGATACGACTATACATCGTTTCTGAAGAAGTTTGCCGTGTACGGGGAGACCCTGACCGTAAATGACGAGGAATTCGACTATATCTATTACACCTACGGGCTGAAGCTCTACGGGAACATGCCGCTGGTCGAGCCGCTGGAATACAAAGAAGTAAGGCGCATAAAGGAATTCGTGATCGCCGTGGACACCTCTGCCAGCACCTCGGGCGAGCTCGTTCAGAGATTCCTGCAGAAAACATATAATATACTTAAATCGGCGGAGAGTTATTTTACGCATGTCAATATACACATCATACAGTGCGATGCAGCCATACAGGAGCATGTAAGGATCAGCAGCGAAGAGGAGCTTGACAACTACATCAGCTCGATGAGCATAAAGG
>CACYHM010000297.1 GCA_902774195.1 uncultured Eubacteriales bacterium | reverse complement strand
GATCCTTTTCTTCGGCAGGAGGCACGGCAAGTCCGCTCACATAAAGTCCGAGAGCTATCGCCAGGCATATGAGCGCTGTAGTTTCTATGATTATCAGTATCCTGCTTTTGCTTTCCATTATCTTATGCTCCTCCCGTCAGGCCGGGTATCTCTTCTGCACTGTCGATCATTATATCCGCGCCGTATTCTTCCAGTTCCGATCTCGGTCTGAATCCCCAGGTCACTCCTACGGCAGTGACCCCGGCGTTATGGGCCGTAAGCATGTCGGTGTTCGTGTCTCCGAAATACAGGCATTCATCCTTCTCTGCCCCGAACAGTTCGAGTATCCCGAACACTCCGGCAGGATCAGGCTTGATCGGGATCTGATCGTTCTGACCCTGGATATGATCAAAAAATCCCTTTCCGAAGATCGTCTCTACCACACTTACTGCGCTTTCATGCGGCTTGTTTGAGAACACCGCTGTCTTCACTCCGCGCCTTTTCAGTTCTTTGAGCGCCCATACTATGTGATCATACGGCTCCGCATGATAGCACGGGTCCTCCTGCATCCAGCGGCGGCACATCGGCAGACCTTCTTCCAGATGCGACGCTTCGGTATCGCCGGCAGCGATCAGAGCACGTTTCAAGGCATTCTTCAGGCCGTCCCCAGCAAAATAGTTGAAGGCTTCGACAGGCTGCTCCGGCAGGCCGTAATGCGCCAGAGTCATGTTCACGGGTCTGGCGATGGACTCCTGAGTTCTCACCAGAGTCCCGTCGAGATCGAATATACATGTTTTGATCATCATTCCCTCCCAATGGAACGATTATATCATAACGGTCCGCGGCCGAATCGCCCTGAAAAG
This sequence comes from uncultured Eubacteriales bacterium, assembly GCA_902774195.1. The sequence continues at coordinate 1,712 of CACYHM010000297.1, read as the reverse complement.
CAAAAAGCTGTTGTGGACACGAACATGCAAAAAAGAATAGAATAATATTGATATGCTGCGGTTTCGCAGAACGGTAAAAACGGTAAATCTGAAGGAGAGAGAAGGTAATCGTAAGAATGAAATCACCCGGAAGTGTAAAAAAGGAAAGAAAGTCTTTTATCGGAAAACTCAGGGAGGAATTCCTGCATACTACTGAAACGCTCTGGAACAACGAGGTCCAGGCAAATCTGTTCGTTGCCAGGATACTTCTGTACACGGCGGTGATCGCGCTCATCATCATCGTGCTGTCGGCGCTGCATGTATTTTCCATCAGCAACGCTGTCATGATGCGGGCTCTCACCGTTGCCATATTCGAGATGCTGGCTGCTGCCCTGATCTGCTTCTATTTCAAGGGTGAGAAGCCATGGCTCAAGATACTTCTGATGACCGCGTATGTGATAGTGCTGGCGCGGCTGCACATGGTGCTTGGTCATAACATAGTCCTCTGCCTGGTATTCCCGGTCGCGCTGTCTGTCAGATATTATTCGCGGCCTCTCACTTCATATGTCTCGGGTCTGACTGTGATAACGTACCTGCTTGCCAGCTGGTACGGCATTACCCGCGCGATCACAAGGGTGGATCTGAACATGGTCGAGCTTCCCGGCGGCACGGTACTGGAGTTTCCGGAAAGCACAGATCTCAGGAACGTCATTGACCCGTCTCTTATCGACTATAACAAGCTGTTCCTGCATTTCCTGCAGCACAGCTTCCTGCCGAAATTCATACTGTTCATGATGATAGCCACGATCTGCGCACTGATCGCAGAACGCGGCAGGCAGGCCATATACGCCCAGAAAGAAGAAACCGAAAAGACCGAGAGACTGGCGACTGAGCTTGATCTCGCGAGCAATATACAGACAAATGTGCTCCCTAACATATTCCCGGTATTCCCGGACCGCAAGGAGTTTACTCTGCACGCATCGATGACTCCGGCAAAGGAGGTCGGAGGCGACTTCTACGACTTCTTCTTCGTGGATGATGATCATATAGCTCTTGTGATGGCCGACGTTTCGGGCAAGGGCATACCGGCTGCACTGTTCATGATGGTAGCGCGTACTATCATCAAGAACAGGGCCATGATGGGAGGCACTCCTTCTGAGATCCTTCACGATGTGAACGACCAGCTCTGCGAGGGAAATGTAGCGGAACTCTTCGTAACCGTATGGCTCTGCATCCTCGAGATCTCCACGGGCAAAGGCATTGCAGCGAATGCCGGTCATGAGCATCCGGTGCTTCGTAAAAAAGGCGATGAATACGCTCTGGTAGTCTACAAGCATTCGCCTGCCGTTGCCGCGATCGAGGGAATGAGATTCAAGGATCACGGATTCGAGCTGAAACCGGGAGACAGTCTTTTCGTTTATACCGACGGAGTTGCCGAAGCGACCAATTCATCAAACGAGCTCTTCGGCACAGACCGTATGCTCGATGCGCTCAACAAGGATCCTGACGCCATGCCTGAACAGGTCCTGCACAATGTTCTGGACGGGGTCAACGAATTCGTCAAGGGCGCAGAGCAGTTCGACGACCTGACCATGCTTGCGCTCAAGTACTTCGGGCCGGAAGCGAAAGGAGAATGATCGTGGGTCCATTTGAAGATATAAAGGCCATTCTGAAGGAAAAGAGCGGGAAAAAGCTTACCGCCGTTTCCCTGATCACTTTTCTGATCATCACGG
>CACYHM010000296.1 GCA_902774195.1 uncultured Eubacteriales bacterium | reverse complement strand
CCGCGCCGAGGAGTATCATGGCGACCGGCGAGGTCGCGTCTGACAGCGATGTCACCGTCATTTCCACCGCAGACGGCAGTTTTATTCCGAGAGCCATTACTATGAAAGCAGCGATGCCTCCGTCGATTATCGGATTGGTCAGTATGCGCCTGATCATCTTCCTGACGTCGACCTTTCCGCCGCGGAAGGTCTCGAACAGTATGACAGCGGATATATTGTAGAACGGAACGACCAGCATCATGATGATCGCCACAGCCGTAATATTTCCTTTTCCGAAGAGGTTTACCGCTATCGGGAAACCCATCAGCACGTAGTTGCTGCGGTAAAGAGCCTGTATCATGGCTCCTCTTTCGTAGTCGTCCTTTTCGATCCGCACCACGAAGGCCCATGACAGCGCAAACTGCAGCAGCGTGAATCCCACGGCGTAAAGCCCCAGCTTCATGTCCATGTTGTCGGCTATGTTCTTGCCGTAGAGATTGTCGAACATAATAAAAGGATAAAGAGCCACAAACACTATGTGGGTGAATCTCTTTACCTCTTCATCCGTCACGGCATGCGTCAGTCTGAGAGCAATGCCGATCAGCAGATATATGGCCGACGGTACCACGGCGTTTACACAGATGATGAAATCCTGAAGCATAACGCTGTTATTGTATCACAGATCCAGTGTCACTTCTCCTGCCAGATCCGTCGCGAACAGCTTTCTGATGCCGTCGATCTCCTTTGTCTGTCCGAGACACCACATCAGCTTGGTCACCACGGCTTCCTCCGTCATGTCGTAGACGGGGATCCCTCCGCATTCCAGTATGCGCCTGCCTGTCTCGTACACGCTCAGGTCACTGCCCTCGTACATGCACTGGCTGCCGACGAGTATCGGCATGCCGAGCTCCGACGCCTTTCTGATCTCGGCAGTGAAGTCCTTTCGCAGGAACGGCACTCCTCCGAGCCCGAAGCCCTCGATGTACACGGCCTCTATGTTCCGCTCATGCAGGTCGTTGAAAAGGCCGGGGTTCATGCCGGGGAAGAGCTTGAGCACGGCGATCCTGTCTGAATATTCCGTGCACAGGTCGAGTCCCCCCGGCAGCGCTGTTCCCTCAGTGTATATCCTGAGCCCGAAGGCGTTCACCTCGCCCGCGTAAGGATAGTTGATGCTTTCGAAGGCGTTGAAGCTCACCGTGCGCACCTTGCTGGTGCGGCAGCCGAGCATCACCTTGCTGCCGAAAGCCACATAGACTCCCGGCACTCCGCTCGCCGCCATCCAGACGGCGCAGTGAAGGTTCGCCGTAGCATCCGACAGCGGCATGCCGAGCGGCATCTGGCTTCCGGTCAGCACCACAGGCAGCTCTATGCCGCGGAGCATGAACGAGAGCATGGACGATGTGTACGACATCGTATCCGTGCCGTGTATGATCACGAAGCCGTCGTATTCACTGACACTGCGGCCTATCCTCCCGGCGAGGCTGATCCAGTCCTCGGGAAGGATGTTCGCGCTGTCAAGCGAGCAGAAATCCTCAGCCTCGAGCTCTATCTCATCGGATACATGACCCGCGCTTCTGATTATCTCCGCTCCGCTGACCGACGGAACGAGTCCGTCCTCCGACGGACGGGACGAGAATGTCCCTCCGGTATTGAGGATAAGTATCTTTTTCATCGTATCTCAGCTCCTTCCCCTGCAGGGGACATCCGGCCGTCTGTTATCTGTCCGCAAATGCCCTCAGCCGCTTTGTCAGCCTTGCAGCGAGAGCGATCTTGAGCGCATCCGGAATGACATAAGGGAACACGCAGAGCGAAAGCGCTGTCATGAGCCCTGTTCCGCTGCCTCCCATGGCGCTTGTCATCATGAACCAGGCTGTCCCGAAGGCATAGCATACGACAAGACCCGCAGCCATCGAGATCACGAGGACCTTCATGCTTCTGCCAAAGAAGTATTCAGCCATCCACATTACGAGCGCCGAAAACAGAAAGCCCATCAAATAGCCTCCGGTCGGTCCCGCGATATGCCCGATGCCTCCCGTGAATCCCGAAAAGACCGGCACTCCGGCCGCTCCGAGCAGAAGATACACCGCCACGGCAGCGGCGCCCTTTTTTCCTCCGAGGAGGCCTGAGGCCATGAACACGCCGAATGTCTGCAGTGTAAAAGGCACGGCCGCGGGGATGGATATCCACGCGCACACCGCGATCAGCCCCGCGCACTGCGCGGTCATGATAAGATCTTTTGTGTCCGGCCTTTCCGGGACATGACTGTCCGTAATCATCGTTTCCTTTTCTGTCATCTGTTTCTCCGGTCTTTTCTTCGCTTTGCCCCCGACATCCTGATCGCTGATTTTGCCAGGACCACGGTCGGATCTATGAAGGCGCTCGATCTCAGTCCCATTATGCTGAACGCTATGGGCAGCTCGGTGCTTGCCAGCAGAAGAACCTCGGCTCCCCGGCTGCTCAGATCTCCTATGATCCCGGTGATCTCCTCCCGCGGATAATCTTCAGGATCGGTGTCTCCTTTTTTGACATAGTCATATACCAGCGACATCACTGTTCTCTGCTGGTCTTCATCGGGATAT
>CACYHM010000295.1 GCA_902774195.1 uncultured Eubacteriales bacterium | reverse complement strand
GAGCGAAACGATGCGCTCGACAAGCTCGTGAAGGACATAGACGCCGCCAGCAAGCTGACAGAAGAGATACGCAGACAGATACAGGCAGACATAAGATCGGCTCTAGCGGACGCTCTCGACACTACGAGGAAGGCCATGGCGGCCTACAGATCCTCGCTGAAAACGGCGAACAGCGACCTGGGCAGGATGGCGGATCTCATGTCGGGCTATGATTCATCTCTGGGAAAGCTGCGCGGCAGCATAAACAGCACGACTGCAACTCTCAAGGCGGTCAGGAACGGTTCAGACGCCGTGGCGGGACTGCTGTCGAACGCTGCGGGCAACGAACTGATCCGGCGGCTCAGCGGTCTGCTCTCTAACAACGAGGCCGCGGTAGCCGAGTACCTTGCGAACCCGATAAAGATGGATACGAAGGTCCTCTGGCCTGTAGAGACATACGGTTCTGCGATGGCTCCGTTCTATACGGTGCTGGCGCAGTGGGTCGGAGCTCTGCTGACGGCCGTCCTGATAAAGGTAAAGATCAAAAAGAGGGACGATCTTCAAAATCTGAAGCTGACGGAGTGGTACTTCGGAAGGTACGGTCTCTACCTGCTGGTAGGAGTCGCTCAGGGACTCATAGTCTCTCTCGGCGACCTGCTGTATGTGCGGATCCAGTGCCTCGATCCGATAAGATTCGTGCTTATTGGCGTGATCAATGGTATAGTATTCACGATGATCAATTACGCTCTGGTATTTGCCCTCGACAACATAGGGCTTGGAGCAGGGGTCATCGTACTGGTGCTCCAGGTGGCCGGATCGGGAGGGACATACCCGGTCGAAGTGCTGCCGGAGCCGTTCAAGGTGATATATCCGCTCATGCCGTTCCGCTACTCGATGGACGCGATGCGCGAATGCATATGCGGCATGTACAACGACACCTACTGGAGGTGCCTCGGAGTGCTTATGCTTTTCTTCGTGTTCGCGGTAGCCTTCGGTCTGGCGCTTTACCATCCGGCAAGGAGGCTGAACGAGATGATAGCCGAAAGCAAGGCAAAGAGCGAGATAATGCTTTAAAACGGGACTTGAAACAAAGGGTAAGAACGAGGGAGGAAACCATGGATTATGATGTGATCATTATCGGAGCCGGTCCGGGAGGCATATACGCGGCCTACGAACTGACAAAGGAGGACCGCGGACTCAAAGTGGCGGTCTTCGAGGCCGGCAACGAGCTGCACAAGAGAAAGTGCCCGATCGACGGAGTGAAGATCAAGACCTGCATCGGCTGCGAGAACTGCTCGATAATGAGCGGCTTCGGCGGCGCGGGAGCTTTCTCCGACGGAAAGTACAATATTACGAACGACTTCGGCGGCACCCTCTACGAATATATAGGCAAGGAAGAGGCCATCCGCCTCATGGAGTATGTCGACAGCATAAACATGTCGCACGGCGGCGAAGGAACGAAGCTGTATACCACGGCCAACTCGACCTTCAAGAAGATCTGCCTTCAGAACAAGCTGCAGCTTCTTGACGCTTCGGTAAGACATCTCGGAACGGACATCAACTATATCGTGCTCGAGAATCTTTACGCTGAACTGAAGGACAAGGTCGATTTCAGGTTCCGCACGCCTGTAAAGTCTATGGGGCTGACCGACGGCGGGTACATGATCGTGACTGACGGCGGCGAGTATACATGCAGCAAGTGCATAGTCTCGGTCGGCAGGAGCGGCAGCAAATGGATGGAGACCGTATGCGATGAGCTCGGCATAGAGACCGAGTCGAACCGCGTGGATATCGGCGTCAGGGTCGAGCTTCCGGCGGTGCTCTTCTCGCACATCACCGATGAGCTGTACGAGAGCAAGATCGTTTACAGGACGGAGAAGTTCGAAGACAAGGTCAGGACCTTCTGCATGAATCCGAAGGGCTCCGTGGTAAACGAGAACACCAACGGCATCGTGACTGTCAACGGCCACAGCTATGAGGACCCGGCAAAGCAGACGGACATGACCAATTTCGCTCTGCTCGTGTCCAAGCACTTCTCTGTGCCGTTCAAGGACAGCAACGGCTACGGCGAGAGCATCGCGAGGCTTTCGAACATGCTCGGAGGAGGAGTCATCGTCCAGAGGTTCGGAGACCTCATCAGGGGCCGCAGGACCAACTATAAGAGGCTGTCATCGAGCTTTGTCACGCCGACTCTCAAGGCGGAGCCGGGCGACCTGTCGCTCGTTCTGCCAAAGCGCATACTCGACGGTATAATCGAGATGATATATGCTCTCGACAGGATAGCTCCGGGAACGGCCAATGACGATACCCTGCTATACGGTGTCGAGGTCAAGTTCTACAATATGGAGGTCAGCCTCAACGAGCATCTCGAGACGAGGCACAAGGGCCTCTATATGATAGGCGACGGCAGCGGTGTGACGCATTCGCTGTCGCACGCTTCGGCAAGCGGTGTATTTGTCGCAAGAGATATACTCAAAGCGATTTGTGGTACAATATGAACGTTAATATCGGCGGGCGACCTGCTGTGCGCGGGGGCCCTGCGCAACAGGGCTCCGTGAACCATGTCAGGACCGAGAGGTAGCAGCATTAAGCGATCTGTCTTGTGTGCCGCAGACAAGCCTCTGCGTACTGCAGATCGTCCGCCGTTTTATATTTACCCCGAACAGGAGACACCGCATGCAGCGTGCACTTTACAGGGCCGAGAGGCCTGAAGTATTCGAAGACATAATAGGCCAGAAGCACATCGTGAAGATTCTGCAGAACCAGATCAGGACCGGTACGGTGAGCCAGGCTTATCTTTTTTCGGAACCAGATCAGGACCGGTACGGTGAGCCAGGCTTATCTTTTTTCGGGCACGCACGGCACGGGAAAGACGAGCACGGCGAGGATACTCGCGAAAGCCGTCAACTGCACGGGCGGAGTCAGTGAGCCTCCGTGCGGCATCTGCGATAACTGCGAAGCGATACGCGAGGGCAGATTCGTGGATGTGATCGAGCTCGACGCGGCGTCAAACAATGGGGTAGACGACCTCAGGGCCATCATCGAGATGGTCAAGTATCCGCCGACGATCGGAAAGTACAAGGTGTACATCATCGACGAGGTGCACATGCTCTCAACGGCTGCCGAGAACGCCTTTCTTAAGACTCTCGAGGAGCCGCCTGAACACGCCATATTCATACTGGCGACCACGGATCCTCAGAAGGTCAGGCAGACGATACGTTCGCGATGCATGCAGCTCAATTTCAAGAGGGTGACCGAGGACGAACTGATCGAGGGCATGGACAGGATATGCGCTAAGAGAGGCATATCCGCGACAAGGGATGCGCTGGCGACCATAGCTTCAAGAGCGGACGGTTCCGTTAGAGACGCGCTTTCCATACTCGAGCAGTGCATGGCGGCGGGCGACAAGGAGCTCACAAGAGCTGCAGTGCTCGAATACACGGGAGCCGCGGGAGAAGACTTTTTCCTCGCGCTGACAGGAGCGGTCATAGACCACGATGCGGGCAAGGCTCTCGTATACATAGACGAGATCGTGAAGAGGGGCAAGGACACCAGGCAGATACTCAAGGACTGGCTCAGGCACTTCAGGGATCTCATGATAGTCAAATACGTCGGAAAGGCCGAGCGCATAATCGGCGC
>CACYHM010000294.1 GCA_902774195.1 uncultured Eubacteriales bacterium | reverse complement strand
GCCGAGATGTCCGGCGGACAGGTCCAGCGTGTCGCGATCGCGCGCGCGCTCATCAACGACCCCGACATAATCCTCGCTGACGAGCCGACGGGCGCCCTCGATACCGAGACGAGTTCGCAGGTAATGGATATCCTCAAGAAGATATCCGAAAACCGTCTCGTCATCATGGTCACGCACAATCCTGAGCTTGCCGAACAGTATTCGACGCGCATAGTCAGGCTGTCCGACGGCCAGGTCATCAGCGACACGGATCCGTTCGTGCCGGCCGCAGCGCCGGACTCCGCGGCCGCCGCTGCAAAGAACAGCGGGCGCGCCAGAAGACGCCGCAACAAATCCATGTCGATGGCAACTGCCCTGCAGCTTTCGCTCAACAATCTGATGACCAAGAAGGCCCGCACGCTGCTCACGGCTTTCGCGGGCAGCATAGGCATAATCGGCATCGCCCTCATCCTTTCCGTCTCGCACGGTTTCCAGCAGTACATCGACAAGATGGAGGAGGACACGCTTTCATCCTATCCTCTCACGATACAGTCTGAGACCGCCGACATGGGATCCATGATCACCGCATTCATGACGAACGCCCAGGACACCAAGGGAGAGGATTCCGGCGACAACATACATGAGCAACGCATAATGACCGATATGCTCGCGAGCGTCGGGACCAACGACCTCGCCGCGTTCAAGAAGTATCTTGACTCGAACATGGACAGGATCGGAGGCTGGTTCAACGCCTACGACTATTCGTACGGCCTCACGGTCAATATATATTCGACAAACATGGAATACGGTCCGCTCCGCGTGAGTCCGGGTTCCATCATGCAGTCATACATGAGCGGTTTCCAGCAGTCCAACTTCTCGATGATGAACAACGATGTCTTCTTCCAGATGATGGACAATGAGAAGCTTCTCAAATCGCAGTACAAGACCCTTGCCGGAAGATGGCCTGAGAAATACAACGAGCTCCTTCTCGTTCTTGACAGCGAAGATCAGCTGAACGACTACATCGTATATACACTCGGTCTCCGCGACCCCCAGGAGCTCAAGGACATGATCAACAAGGTCATGAACGGCGAGGAGGTCGAAAACAACAGCAAGCAGCTCGAGTGGACATATGATGACTTCCTCGGGATGGAGTTCGCCCTCGTCCACTCGTGCGACACATTTAAGCGCAATTCCTCTTACGATGTGTGGGAGGACATGACTGAAGACGACGCATACATGGAGGACCTGATCAAGCGCTCCGAAAAGCTCAAGATCACGGGCATCGTTTGCGCAAAGGAGGCATCTTCGGCCAACGCAATGGATTCGGGCATCGGCTACCTTCCTTCGCTGACGAAACACATGATCAAGTACGCTTCCGAGTCCGACATAGTCAAGATACAGAAGCTCAACAAGAACGTCGACGTCTTCAGCGGCAAGACTTTCGATGACATCCACAACAAGACAAGCGAAGGTCTCGGCTTCGAGGACATGATCAGCATCGACGAGAACAAGCTCAAAAAGGCTCTCGGCGGCGACATCGACCCGAACGCCGTGCAGAAGGCAATCGAAGAAGAAGCTAAGAAAGCTCTGAGTGAAACCGATCCTACAGGCATGATTAAAGATATCATGTCAAAAGCCGGAACAAGCGCCGGTGCGATGGTAAAGGACATCCTTTCTCAGAAGCCAGATAAGTTATACACAGTGCCTTTCAGTGATGAGGCAATAGACAAGGCATTGGGTGATAATTTAGATACAGGTGAGCATCGAGGAATCGTAAACAAATTGCTCAAGGATTTTGCCACCGAAATGAAAAAGAGAGTCCCAGAGCTTCAATCCGACTGGACCACCCAGGTAACTCAGTTCAAGGACGCAATAGCAGCTAATCCTGCCATGGCTGAAATCATAGCTCAGCAGATGAGAGCGCAGGGTATAGAAATCACTGCCGAAGAACTTGTTGCTGCTCTCGATGAGCAGGAGGGAAGAGTTCCTCTGCAAGTCCTTGCAGCAGAATTGCCTAATATGCTTCAGAAATATTTAGCTGAAGAATCTGTAATCAATGCTGTCACTGCATATGCTGAGGGAATAGCGCTTCAGAAGACGGCTCAGAACGTTCCTCCTGCTCTCATAGCTGTTGCTCAGGCTGTTGGGAGTCAGTTCAACGTCGACCCGGCCGGCATCGCCGACGCGTTCACCATGAAGATGAACGAGGACGAGATCACAAGACTCATCACAGCATACGTTTCGGGCGGCCAGGAGGCGAGCTATGACCGCAACCTCAGAAAGCTCGGATATGCTGAACTCGACAAGCCTGATACCATGTCCTTCTATCTCAAGGATTTCGAATCGAAGGAAGCCTTCCTGAAATACATCGACGACTACAACGACGACATGCAGAAGGCCGGCGAAGAAGACAAGGTCATCAGTTATACGGATATCACCGGAGTGCTTATCAACTCCGTCAAGAAGATCACCAATGCAGTCAGCTACGTGCTCATAGCCTTCGTGGCGATATCCCTTGTCGTATCCTCGATCATGATCGGAGTCATCACATACATCTCCGTGCTCGAGCGTACCAAGGAGATCGGAATACTTCG
>CACYHM010000293.1 GCA_902774195.1 uncultured Eubacteriales bacterium | reverse complement strand
CGAATAGAGCGACCGACGGCTGCCGGTCCTTACTGTTGTGCGGGTGCGGGTATCGTCCTTCCCGGCGATCTGTCCTTTCATCAGGGATGAGGCCGGGCTTCTGAGCATATCCAGGCATGCCAGGATGCTCGCGGCTGCGCAGACGAGTATCATCACAAGGGAGATCAGCAGTGTAGGCAGCGGCCGCATGACTGTTGCGGCGCGGCCGTACTGGTAGAGATTTGACGCGGTGTATACTCTCAGCACTATTTCGGACAGGCCAAGGCCGGTAAGAACGGCAAGGATATCGCCCAGCACCGCGGCGGAGACACCGAACGTGAGATATTTTGAAAGCACTTCGCGCTTATGGAAGCCGAAGGCCTTGGCAGTACCGATCAGTTTTTTCTGCTCGTCGATTATTATAGTAAGAGTAGAGAAGCAGACTATCGCGGTGATGAGTATAAAGAGCACGCCGAACACGATACCGGTGTTCCGCATGGATTCGAGCTGTACCTTCACGTCGATATAGCCCGCGTTGGCATTCCGGTCAAGCACTATGTATTCGCAGTTTATCTTTTTTACTTCTTCCCGGGCTTCGTCCAGCTTTGCCTCGGCCTTTTCCCTGTTTTCGAGAAGCAGAGCTTTGGCCTCTTCGAGCTTTGCGCCATACCTGTCACGCTGCGAATAGTAGTCGGCCCAGCCCTTCCTTATCTTCCTTTCGGCGTCAGACTTCTCCTCTTTCAGCCGGCGTCCGCCTGCCTTTAGCTCCTTCTTCTTCGAATCCAGAAGAGTCTCGGCGTCACTCAGCTTCTTCCCGGCATCGGCGATATCGTCTCCTGCTGCAGCCATCCTGTCGTTGACATCCATCACCATGTCGAAGACTTTCGTCATTATATTAAGATCTTCTGCGTCAAAGTGCTGTTCTTGAGCCTTCACCTTTTCCACAGGCTTCAGAATGGTTTCTGCATCCGTCTGACTGAGCAGAAACAGGTACAGAGCTATATCATCACGGCCGGTCGCCTCTTCGATCAGAGGGACAAGCTCTTTAGCCTCGGGAGTTTTTGCGAAGTCGATGAGATCCTGGAGATCATCCTTGTGATCTGTAATGAGGGTCGCAAGATGCTGCTCTGTCGCATCTCTTTCGCTGCTGCCCGGAGCAGAACGCAGAATGTCCACATCGGCAATAGCTTCACTAACCCATGAGGTCTTAGAGACAAACAGATCAGAGACCTGCTCGTATGCCGCCTTGTCTTTCTCGAACACGCTGCGTGCGGCCTTGAGATCACTCTCTGCTTTTTCGATGCTTTTTTCTCCGGCCTTCAGCTCTTTATTATATTTTTTCAGCATAGCGGAGAGCGTTTTCTCCGCGTCGTTAAGCTTCTTTCTGCCCTTTGAGAGCTCGGCGTCAAGCCTGTTCTCGCTGGCCGCGATCTCGTCTTCGCCATCCCTCAGCTTTGCGAGAGCCTCAGTCCACTCCTTATCTATCTCGGCATAGGCTTCAGCCTGCAGCTCGCTTTCCCTGTTGTTTTCGAGATCCTCCTTCAGAGCTTCAAGCTTCTTTCTGGTATCCGCGGTCTCACTGAAATACGCACCGGTGAAAGTGTTTCTGAAGGAGACATCCTCTGCTTTTACGAATGCTCTGGTATATGCTTCGTGCGTCACTGACATGTCGAAGGCGCAAAGAGGAAGCACGACTGTATCTGTCAGCTTGCGATGGACATAGTCGGGGTGCTTGATAAGACCGGTCACTGTGAATTCGTGGCCTTTGAGAGGGTCTCCGTCAGAGGCTCCGCTGAGAAAGATGGTGACTCTGTCGCCCGGCACGATCCCGGATGTTTCGGAAAAGTCCTCGCCTATCGCACATTCCGCCTCGCCCCTCGGCATCCTGCCGCCCGCCGGCAGAGGAACGCTCACGCGCTCCGTGACAGAAAGCACCGTGACGCTGCTTTTGAGATCTCCTTTTCTGAGGGAGCCGTCAAACTGCATCACTCCCTCCGCGTCTGTGACTCCCGGGACTTTCCTTACAGTATTAAGGTCGGCTTCTGAGACGCCAAGAGAAGAGATGAGCTCGAAATCCTTGAGGTTCCTGTCCTGATAGTAGGCTGCCGCTTCATTTGTGATCCCGGCCTCCATGTACCAGGAAGTCAGAAAGGCGCCGACTCCGAGCATGATAACAAGGCATATCGAAAGATATGATACGATCCGTTTCCTGATATTCCTGACTGAATCGATTAGCTGGGTCTTTTTCATGTTATACTTACCGTAATATTATCACAAAAAGCATGCAGAGCAGACAGGGTGTTCAGAAAGGACAGTTATGGATCCGATCCACGTACAGACGATCTGGCAGATAATGGACAAGCTCCGGGGCGCTGATCAGATGGAAAGCGCGCTCTCGGGTTCGCTTGGCATACTTTGCAGTGTTACAGAAAGCCCAAAGGGTACTATCTGGATGCACGATGAGCAGAGTGACAGTATGATAGCGATCGCCTCCTACGGCACATCCTCCGCCGCGGGCGAAAGCGCAAGACCGGGCGAGGGTCTCATCGGCGAGGTCACGTCAAAAGCGGAAACGGTAGTGCTGAGGGAAACGGAAGTGAAGGG
>CACYHM010000292.1 GCA_902774195.1 uncultured Eubacteriales bacterium | reverse complement strand
CACCTGAGCAAGCCGGTAGATCCGGACCACCTGTTCAGGACTCTCGGAGAACTGATATATAAGGCAGAAGAAAACAGATAGAGCAGAACTGACCCGGAGGAGGGAAGTGTAAATGGATGCAGATCTACCTGCTGAGATGGGAACAGTCGTTGAACAGCGCAAGCTCCGGAAAGACCCATGCCCCGTCACTTACAGGAAAGTCCACTGCGGTCAGCGAGGCAGGCTCATGCTGCATCACGTATGAGACGTACGGGAACGGCAGATCCAGTATGTGCGCCAGAAGGCATTCGTCTGAAGCCCCGTGGGCGAACAGCGCCAGGGTCTCATCTGATCCGTTCTCGCAGAAAAACCTCCGACCCTCATGCCGGTAGCCGTGTTCCGAAAGGAAGGTGTCGAAATCCGCGGAGATCACCCGGCAGCATTCCGTCGCGGAATTGTTCTCAAAATACGGGTGTTCGCGCCAGTCGGCGCTGCGGAAGTCAAAGCCTTCCTCGAGCATCAGTCTACCGAGCTCCCATGGCTTGCCGCTGCAGGGGATGCCCGGCCCGCCCCACATGATCTCGCGGAGACAATAGGCTGTGTTCACCGCAAGGCCCAGGCGTTCTGCCGTAAAGACGGCAGTCTCGAAAGCCCGTCCGTTAGGCGAAGAATATATCGCAGATATCCCCTCATCCGCAAGACGCTCTGCCACAGCGGCAGCCTGTGTCCTGCCCTTTGCCGTAAGACAGTCATGGCTGTGATCCGATTCACCGTGTCTTACAAAAATGATCCTCATGGGTATGATTGTATCATCCTTTCCCGGAATGGGTAAGTCTCTTACATAGAAAGGTGTTGTCATGAACAGAGCAGACAGAGCAGAAGAACTTTTCAGACAGGGATACAACTGCAGTCAGTCGGTATTCGCGGCGTTTGCGGATACAGTCGGAATGACGGAAGAGGAGGCAGCGGGGATCGCGAGCCCGTTCGGCGCCGGCTTCGGAAAGCTGAGAGAGGTATGCGGAGCCGTATCGGGGATGACGCTCCTCGCGGGATACCTCAGGGGCTATTCGGATCCGTCGGATTTCGAGAGCAAGAAACAGCTGTATGCCCTCGTTCAGAAGATGTGCGCGGAGTTCGAAGCAAAAGAAGGCACTCTCATCTGCAGAGAACTGCTCGGGCTGAAGAAAGGCGAGGATCTGGCTGAGCCGGCCGCAAGGACCGAAGAATACTACCGGACAAGGCCGTGCATCGGAGCATGCCGGACCGCCGCAGAGATAGCAGAGAAGTACCTGCTGCAATAGTATTTCTCTGCTATTTATGAAGGAAGCTGTTGTCGGCTCCGTCCAGAGCCCATCCCTTCATGAAATAATTGCCGCATTTTTTGCAGCGGTAATAGTAGTTCGTCCTCCAGAATACTCCGTCTTTGGTATCTACCAGAACGCAGTCGGAATTCTTGCACCTCGGGTGGCACGGTTCGCCGCCGGCTTCGCTGATCGCTCCGTCCGGTTCCTCCCATCCGCCGGAAACGGCATCCAGTTCTCTGGCATCCAGTGATTTTGTGGATTCCATTGCTTCCATGTCTTTGATCTTATCTTCCATGTTTATATCCTCCTTGCAGTAACCGTTGCGGTTATTTTTCTCTCAATGCATATACAAATTTAGCAGGCTCCGGGAGACCGGAGAGATCTGATATGAACGATCTGATCTCCATTCATCTGAGATTCTCCCGTGCTGAGAACTCCTCATACAGACAGTATACCACACTGCACCCCGCATCCCTCCATGCATACAGGTCTCCCGGCGGTGTTTTTGTTTGTGTATTTTCAGAAAGCGGAGTATGATTTCAACAAGATGTAATTACTGCATGCAGTAATGTAAAAAAACGAGGAGAATTTAACATGACAGAAGAAAACAGAGAAAAGAACGTACTGACAAACAAAGAACTCGATGAAGTCAGCGGAGGATCAGGCATCGGTCCGCGCCCGAAATTCAATATCGGACAGAGGGTGCGCGTAGAAGATTTTGAAGATCCGGACGAGCCAGATGCCAAAGATGTCGGTTTCATCACATGCATCGATTATGACGGATGCATTTTCAGGTATGACATCGACTGCGGCGAAAACGGCAGATACATGAATATCCAGGAAAGCAGGATCGAGGCATACTGAGAACCCTAACGGGGCCTGACCCCGTTAACTACCTCTAACGGGGTCAGGCCCCGTTGCACTGGAGGGACGCTTTTGAGATTTGATCATAATCTGAGGACAGCACTGATCACGGTAATGGTCATGGTCCTGTGCTTCCTGCTTGGCGGCTGCGCGCAGCAGCAGAGCAGGGAAGGCGCCGGGACCATAGGCATTGCCATGCCTTCAAAGACGATCGAGCGCTGGAGCCGCGACGGAGAGTATCTGAAGAAAAGCTTCGAAGCGCATGGCTACGATGTCGAGCTGCGCTATTCCGACGACGACATCAACCACCAGATCAACGATATCCAGGTGCTCATCGCAGATGATGTGGACCTTCTGATCATCGTGGCGATCGACGGCAGCGCGCTTTTCAGGACGCTGGAGGACGCCGAGTTCAAGCATATCCCCGTGATAGCCTA
>CACYHM010000291.1 GCA_902774195.1 uncultured Eubacteriales bacterium | reverse complement strand
CCATCAGCTCCAAGCAAAGGCATACTGAGGTGCCTTTTGTGGTATACTATCCGTTATGAATGGCGGAAAAAGAGACAATGATTATCAATACCTGTGGTTTCTGCCACTGTATCTTCTCGCTTTCGTGATAGTGGAGAGGGTAAACATAGGCGCTGAGTATCACACGATCCATATGTTCATGGACGACCTGATACCTTTCAGCGAAATTTTTGTGATCCCGTATCTTTCGTGGCACGTTGTCACGGTGGCAATGATAATCTACCTTTTCAGAAATGACAGGGAAGTATTCAGGAAGATGATGCAGTTTTTCATCGTCGGAGCTATCATGTCTTTTGCGGCGTTTCTTATATATCCGAGCTGCCACTCGCTGAGGCCGGACAGCTTTGAGCGTGACAACATGCTTACATGGATAGTTTCTATGATATATCTTGTCGACACACCAACCAATGTCTGCCCGTCCATGCACGTTATCGGCTCTATGGGTCTTATGTTTGCCGCGATGTACGCAAATGAGAAACTGTCGATCCAGGCTAAGACTGCAATGGCCGTGACTGTGTTCTTCATATGTGTATCCACGCTCTTTGTGAAGCAGCACTCGATAGTGGACGCAGTAGTCGCTCTTCCTGTCAGCTTTGCCGCATGGGGTCTGTCCTTTAATGACGCAAGCCCGGAGGTCGGTAACAAGCTTCGAGAGGTGATGAGCAGAAAGAATATAGTAAACCTCCCTAACGCCATAACACTGTTAAGACTGCTTCTGATACCGGTGATCGTACGCCTGTACCTAGGAGAGATGTATGCCGGCAGTTTCGCCGTGATTGCAGTGGCGGTAATTACCGACCTGATCGACGGCGCTGTCGCGAGGAGGACAGGCTGCGTTACGGACTTCGGGAAGTTCTTCGACTCGGCGGTAAGCAAGGTGCTGATTGCCGTGCTCATAATATGTCTGGTGCCTGAGTACAGATGGATGTGGCTCCTTCTGATGGTAATGTTGTTCAGGGAGCTGAGCCAGATCATATACAGTTATATCCTGTTCTCAAGATATGACAGGGTGTATAGTTCAAGGTGGTATGGAAAGATATGCAAGGCTTACATGACTACTGTCACCGCGGCGCTGATCATGTGGCAGGGCATTCCAAGGCCGGCGGCCAACCTGATGATCATCACATGCTCCGGCATAGTACTTTTCACGATGCTGATGTACACGCGTATGTATCTGCAGGTCGTCTGGGGTGATGATTACCCTGCCAATGTTTCTGCTGTGTCAAGGACGCTCGTCATTTCGCTTTGGGTAATGGTTATGATAGTCGCGCTTTGCCTGCATGACAGGATATCCCTAAGTGCCATACTGTCATATACTCCTTCAGACCCGTATTTGGCAGTTATAGTGATGCTGCTGATGTTTGCGCTGAAAACGCTTTCGGTGTTCTTCTACTCAGGAGTTCTCTTTCTGGCAAACGGAACGCTGTTCAGCCTTCCTGCAGCCATCGCGATGAACATCGCGGGGGCTCTTGTCATGACGTTCGAAGGATATTTTATAGGCAACAGGCTTGCCGGCGAGCAGCTGCAGGACATCGAAGAGAAGTATTCTAAACTCCGTGGGCTTGTCAGACTGAAGAACGAGAAGCCGTTCATCTTTGTGCTGCTGCTCAGACTCCTCAAAATGATGAACTACGACATAGGGAGCATGTATATGGGCGCCGCGAGAGTGAAACTGCCGCAGTACATAGCAGGCAGCCTTCTGGGGATATTTCCGGACATCATTCTCTACGCGATGATAGGGCGCGGCCTTGGAGACCTCAATATAAGCAGGACTGCCGCAACGGCAATTGCTTATGTAGGACTATCCGTCACATCGATGGTGGTAATTAAGCTGCTGGCCGACAGGTACGGCGAAGAAGAGAAGCGGAATACTGATTACTGAGTGAGTGCTCCGGTTCAGGACTCCGGACTTGTTCCGGAGTTTTTTCTATTTCTTGATAAATTTGACTGGCTCGAGCATTTCTTCCGGGAATTCCGATGCCGGTTTGCCTGTGGCTACCTCCGTGATCCAGGTAGCGTATACGATGCATGAGGTTTTTTCAATACTTGGCGTTGACAGGATATTCTGGAGAGTCGGAATGAAACCGGGAGCCGCAGTGCTTGCAGGAAGATATGGGAAGACCCTTATCCTTGCTCTCTCAGGCAATCCATACGCATCCTATGTTGATCTTCACATGATAGTCAGACCGGTCCTGTCGGAGTTTACTGGTAACAACCGACTGGAAATGATCAGAGGAGCAGCTACACTGATGGATGATTACGACAAAAAAAGTCCTGTCAGGAGGTTTATCAGAGCAATCGCGTAGGACGGAAAAGTGTACATAGACGGGCACACCGGAGGAAACGGAGATGTATGATCGGGAAGGAACAAGGCTGATCTTGAATACGGCAGGCAGACCTTCAGGGAAAGGATAGCTTCTGAGCTGTCCGGTACGGGCATGCCATGCTATCTGTCTTATTGAGACGATCATAGCTACATGCACGACATTATATGCACTTGTACGTTATCTGATGTTCCTTTTCGGAAACGGAGAGAAAAAAGCAGCTTAACTGA
>CACYHM010000290.1 GCA_902774195.1 uncultured Eubacteriales bacterium | reverse complement strand
CTTGCGTTTTCCGTACTTCGACAGATAGCTCTCGAACATGTCGAGCAGGGCCCCCTCGTCTTTTGTCCAGCCTCCTGTCAGGTACATGTGGCCGGCGCTGAGGTAATTGCGACGGTCTCTTTTGCCTGTGCAAAGCATCATGTTTACGCAGTCGTCGAAGCGAGGCATGGCCAGAGCCGCCTTCTCTGTGTGCCAGCCGAGAGCTCCATTGCCGCAGAGTCCGTAGGCGAGCAGGATCAGATCCGCGCCCTCAGCCTCCGCTCTGTCTATCTCAGCCTGGACGACATCGCGCAGCCTGTCAGGATCGTTGTGATGGCCTCTCTCCTGCCACCATATCTCTACGCCCTGTATATCATGACGATCGAAGACGGCGTTTATCTCGTCCTCGATCATCGAGCATGCTATGAGTATCTTTTTGTCATATGCCGACAGATCCAATATGCCTTCCCCTTATTTCAGCACTATCTCTCTGAAGCGTCCGTTCGCGAGCTTCACCCCGATGTTCTTGATGCAGACCTGTCCGGCGATCTTCACCCTGCCCTTCATCTGAAGCATAGCCTGCAGGAAGCCGATCCCCTCCTCCAGCTGATGGTCTCTGAACTCGCCGAAGCCCGTATCGATCACGGCGTAGGTGAACTTAGGGCACAGCAGGAAGATGCAGCTGTCGTCCATGAGTTCTTCGACTTTCTTAAGGAACGGATGGTAGAAGTCCTCCACCCCCTGCGTCATGAACTTCGGTCCCAGGAGCTCAGGCGCTCCGGCCGAATCGGAAAAGATGAATATATCCACCCCGGCTTCTTTGCCCGCTTTTATGTAGGCGAGCAGATCATTGCTCAGCTTATCGAGGACCTTCTTCATTCCTTCCGGATCTTTTCTGTATGCCTTGAACACCTTTCTCGGCTCCATCAGAGCATTGAGGATGGTGAACGGTCCCGTGACCTCGAGGCAGACGGTCTCTCCCTGAGCTTTGAGGCCGGCGCAGGCCCTGATGACCTCAGCCATCCTGCCCTTCGTTACATCGACGGCAGGAAGAGCCAGCACATCGTCGCAGGTCCCGCATACAGGGTCCTTTGCCCGCGGGCCGGTATTGGCGTCGCCGTAGTTCAGCACGGCTCCCATGGCTTCAGCCTCTACGGTGCGGCAGAAAGGCAGAAGGCAGAAGTCCGCTTTGTCATGGGCCTTTATCGCTTTTGCGAGAGTCTGCATGGTGTCGCTGTGCATGTAGGCGTCCGGGAACTCCAGCCCGAGTCCGTCCGTGACCTCAGCGCTGATGCCGACCGAATTCGAATATGTGCATTTGTATTCTCTTATCTCACTCATTTTCTGTTCCCTTTTGTGATCTATACGAACGGGTCATCCATAAGAGGGTCCGTCCGTCTGATATCTTTGAGGCTGTCGAGCAGCAGCGCCGTTATCTCGACCCTGCCCGATGCGGCCGATCTGTCCAGATATTCCTTCATGGCCTCTTCATCCACCAGCCCGCGGGACAGCATATATCTGACCGCTCCTGTGCTCCTTCTGTTGACCGCAAGATCAAGGAGCGACTTCTGCCTCCCGGATACGAAGCTGTCTATGAGCGCGAGGTCTCTGCTATCATCATCCGGTACGGCGTCCGCGTGCTCCTCCATGAAGGTAAGTGCTGCGGTGTACTTCGCCGAAGGCGGGAGTATGTCCAGCTGCTCCGGGCTCAGGTGTATAGCCCTGAGGTTTCTGCATCCGCTGAGTGACGTCCTGGCCGCCTCCTCCAGTGAGCGGGGCAGCCGTATCTCAGTCAGAGAATGGCAGTTCTCGAACATGTCCGTTCCGAGGGTCTTCGTTCCCTCCGGCAGCTTCACGCTCCTGAGCTGCCAGCAGTTCTGGAAGAGGCCCGCGCCGATATTGTCAAGCCGGCCCGGAAGTCTTATCTCACGGAGCGCGTAGCAGTTCATGAAAGCGTAGTTGCCGATCTCGCGGACAGAGTCAGGCACATGCAGCTTCTCGAGCCCGTCCGCACCCGCAAAGGCCAGTTCGCCTATGCGCTTCGTTCCCTCCGGCACGGTGAACTCCCTTCCTTTTTCTTCGTATTTCAGAAAATCCCCGTTACTCATCCGCGAAAGTCTTTACTGTCCTGAGCACCTGCTGCACGTTGTTCAGAGGCGAGCCCATCCCGAGGCCGCATGCCGGTGAGATTATATCCGAGCCGTTGCTGTACGCAGCCCTTGTGAGCTTGTCTACCGTGGCCTCGTTCTGGTTTTCGATCGCGAACGTGCTCACATTGCCCATTATCACCTTCTCAGGCAGGTTCTTCTTTGCCTCTCTCAGCGATACTACGGCGTCGAAGCTGAACGCGTCGCTGTGTATCTTCGCGACCTTGTCGTATACCGACTTCATCTGCCCGCAGATGTGGACTATGATCTTAGCGCCCTTCGCCTGTACGGCGTCGACCACCTGATTGATGTATGCGACAGCATATTCGTCGAAGAACTTAGGTCCCAGTATCTCGCCCGTGCCGCTTGGATCAGACATCGCGATCACGTCGGCTCCGGCATCGATCATCGCGAGGGCGAACCTGATGAGGTCGTCCGTCACGAACTGCATGTACTCATGCGTAAGCT